>JAPLTR010000477.1 GCA_026398065.1 Verrucomicrobiota bacterium
GCGCGGAAAAAGGGCCGCGCTGGTTCTGCGGGGAGGTGCGGTGGACCTGCATCAGCTCCGCGGGCTCGGCAAACGGGAGCGGGCGCAGCAAAACGACGTTGGCGAGGCTGAACATCGCGGAGTTCAGTCCGATGCCAAGCGCGAGTGTGAGCACGGCCACCGCGGTGAAGCCCGGCGTGCGCAACAGCGAGCGCACGGCGAAACGCAGGTCCTGGAGCAGCTGTTCGAGCCCCGTCCAGCGGCGCGCATCCCGGCAGCGCTCCTTGACCTGCTCGACGCCGCCGAACTGCCGCGTCGCAGCGTCGCGTGCGTCCGCCGGCGACATCCCGGCGGCGATGTTCTCTTCGGTGCGGTGCTCCAGGTGCAGCCGCAGTTCCTCGGCCAGATCGGCATCAAGCCGGCGCCGGCGGAGAAGTGCGCGGCAGTGGTTCAGCGTACGGTGGAAAAATCTCATGGGTCGGAGAACGGGGGAGGGGGACGTGGGGGGGCGGGCGTCACGCCGAGCGCATGATCTCGGCGATGGCGCCCGTGAGCCGGTCCCAGGTGGCCTCCTCGAGCTCCAGCTGTTTGCGGCCCGCCTTGGTCAGCCGGTAGAACTTGGCCTTGCGGTTGTTTTCGGACTGACCCCACTCCGACTCGATCCATCCCTGCTCCTCCAGCCGGTGAAGGGCGGGATAGAGCGAGCCCTCCCCCACACTCAGCACGCTCTTCGAGATCAGGGCGATGCGGTCGGCGATGCCCCAGCCATGCATGTCCCCGCGGCGGAGCACGCGGAGAATGAGCATGTCGAGCGTGCCCTGGAGCAGGTCGGTTTTGAGATCTTTCTTGGACATGGCGGTGTGGGGACAAGGACGGTTTCCTATCGACATCCGATGGGAAACGCGGCTCCCATCGGATGTCAAGGGGAAGAGCGCGCGGCCGGGGGCGGGGCAAACGGCGGAGCCGCTCAGCAGTCCGCGTACTTCCAGTTGCGCGGCTTGCCCTCGGCGAGCCACTCCAGCGTCGTCGCGAGCCGCTTCTCGCGCGTCTCCGGTCGCTTGGCCTCGGTGATCCACTCGATGTATTCGCGGCGGTGACCGGGGGGGAATTTTTCGAAGGCGGCGTTCGCGCGCTTGTTCTTCCTCAGGGCGGCGGCGAGGTCGGCGGGCACGGGCAGGGCCGGCTTCGCCTTGCGCGCGGGCCGCCTCGGGGTGCCGGACTCGTTGAGCTTTGCCGCCTGCCTGATGTAGCGCACCAGCACCGCATCGGACGGCAGGGCGTCGAGGCTGGCAACGCGGCCGAGGCTCCCCGCCGCGTCCTCCGCCAACACGCCGTCGCGCCGCAGAATTTCCTCCATGCCCTGATGGTGAAAACCAAAGGCGCAGTGGGCCTTGAAGGCAGCCAGATTGCACAGCAAGCCGTGGTGTTCGAAGAACACGTGGCTCCACTTGATGGTCTCGGTCGCCGCGGGGCACGCCCGGTGCACGAGGACGCGGAGATGGTTCAGGATCGGTTGGGCGAACGCGGCGGACTTCGCGATGTAGGCATCGACGCGGGGATCGGGCTTCGTCGTCATGCGGCGGTTGCTAGCAGGCAGGCGGGGGTGCAGCCAGCCGATTTCGGCGCGAGCGAGGTTGGCAACGCGCTCTGTTTCCCTCACACGCGGGTATGCCCCTGATCGATCACCTCCTCGCGTCCGGCTGGGTGCGCCGCGCGATTTGGAAATTCTGGTATCCGTTTCTGACGCGCCGCCTGCGCGAGGACGAGGTGCTGTTTCTCAACTACGCCTTCGAGGAGGACCCGCCGCGCGGCCTTGCCCTCGATCCCGCCGACGAGCCGAACCGGGCCTGCATCCAGCTCTATCATCACGTCGCGACGCAGGCGGAGCTGCGGGGAAAAACCGTTCTTGAGGTGAGTTGCGGGCACGGTGGCGGCGCGTCCTGGCTCACGCGCACGCTGCGCCCGGCGAGCTACACCGGCCTCGATCTCAACCCCACCGGCATCGCGTTCTGCCGCAGGCGGCATCGGGTGGACGGCCTGACCTTTGTGCAGGGCGATGCGGAACGCCTGCGCTTCGCCGACGGGACCTTCGACGCAGTGATCAATGTCGAGGCTTCCCACTGCTATCCGAATTTTCCCCGCTTTCTCGCCGAGGTTGCGCGCGTGCTCCGGCCCGGCGGCGTCTTTTTGTATGCCGATTTCCGCTTCAACCAGGGTCTGGCGGAGTGGGAGAGTGCGCTGGCCGCGGCCCCGCTCACGCTCCGCGCGTCGCGCCTGATCAACGCCGAGGTGCTGCGCGGAATGAACCGCAATTCCGAGCGGTCGACCGCACTGATCGTCCGGCACCTGCCGGGCTGGATGCACGGCCTCGGCCGCGATTTCGCCGGCATCAAGGGCTCGCGGGTTTATGCCGCGCTGGAGCGTGGCGAGTTGACTTACCGTTCGTATCACTTCCAAAAAGCCTCCTAGGCTTCGCCACAACCCCATTCCCCATGTCCCACCCGTTGCGCCGCGCCCTCGCGGCTACCGTCGTTTCTCTCGCGGCCGCGCTCTCGGCCGTGCCTGCGGCCTTGGCGGCCGACCCCGCGCCGGCGCCGCGCCCGCCCGAGAAGATCGTGGCCGAGCTCTGCGTGAACTGCCACGGCGCCAACCTCACTGGAATTCCCGCACCCAACCTCCTCGACTTCTTCTGGAATCATGGGTGGCGCGACGAGGCGGTCATCCGCAGCATCACCGATGGCTGGCCCGAGACCGGCATGCCGGCGTTTCGCGGGGTGCTGTCGGAGGCGGAGATCCGCGGCCTGCTCGGCTACCTCCGCCGACGGGGCGAGGAGTTTGCCCAGGGACGCATCGCGATTCCGGCGCCGCCTGCTGAGATGACGATCGGCAGCGAACGCCACACCTTCCGCCTGGAGACGACCGTGTCCGGTCTCAATACGCCCTGGGGCATGGCCTTTCTGCCCAATGGCAGCCTGCTCGTCACGGAGCGCATCGGGCAGCTCCGCCTCGTCGAGGGCGGCCAGCTCAATTCCACCCCCATCGCGGGCCTCCCGGAGATCTATGTGCGGCAGGACGGCGGGCTGCTCGACGTCGCCGTGCATCCGGACTACGCGAAGAACGGCTGGGTCTACCTCGCCTACGTCGAGAAGGGGACCGTGCCGGAGTCTTCGATGACGGTCGTCATTCGCGGGCGGATACGCGAAGGCCGCTGGCTGGATCAGGAAACGATTTTCCGCGCCGACCCGAAGCACTACTCGGTGCGCGACACGTCGCACTACGGCTGCCGGTTTCTCTTTGATGGTCAGGGTCACCTGTTTTTCACTATCGGTGATCGCGGCCGCGCGGACGACGCGCAGGACCTCACGAGCCCGCTCGGCAAGATCCACCGCATTTTCGACGACGGACGCGTCCCTTCTGACAACCCCTTTGTCGGCCGCCCCGGCGCGATCGGCTCCATCTGGAGCTACGGCCACCGGCATCCGCAGGGCCTGCGGTATCATCCCGTCACTGGGCGACTCTGGGAGTCGGAGCACGGCCCGACCGGCGGCGACGAAGTCAATGTGATCGACGCCGGCCACAACTACGGCTGGCCCGTCGTCTCGGCCGGCACCGACTCCGTACGCAAGTTCGAGGCGTCGCACGCCGGCATGGATGCACCGCTTGCCACTTGGACGCCCGCCATCGCGCCGTGTGCGATCGAATTTTACCACGCCGACCGTTTTCCCCGCTGGGCCAACAGCCTGTTCGTTGCCAGTCTCGGCGGCCAGCAGCTCCGTCGCCTTGAGACCGACGGTGACCGCGTTTCCCACCAGGAGGTTCTCTTCAAGGAGCTGGGCCGCGTGCGCAATGTCGTCACCGGACCGGATGGGCTGCTCTACATTGCGTTCAATGCCCCCGACCGCCTCGCGCGCCTCGTGCCGGTCGCCGACGACTCGGCCCCCGCCGCGCCGGTCGCACGGTCGTCCTTCGGCCGCAACCCCGAGGGCCGAGAGGTCGATCTCTATACGCTCACCAACCGCCACGGGGCCGTCGCCAAGGTCATCACGCAGGGCGCGATCCTCGCCGACCTGCGCGTGCGCGACCGCACCGGCAAGTTCGCGAGCGTCGTGCGTGAGATGACGCCGACGCCGGAAAACTTTGCCCGCGGATTCCCTCAGGCCGCCGCCGTCTTCGGCCGCGTTGCCAACCGCATTGCCAACGCCCGTTTCACCATCGACGGCCGCGAGTACCTGGTCACCCCGAACAACAAACCGAACCACATCCACGGCGGCGTGAAAAACTTCAGCCGCGTTGTCTGGCAGGCCGCACCGTCCGAGACTCCTGGCGTCGCCGCGGTGACGTTGACCTACGTCAGCCCCGACGGTGAGGAGGGTTTTCCTGGCACGCTCACGGCCACGGTCCGCTACACGCTCACCGACCAGGACACGCTGCGGATCGAGTACACGGCGACCACGGACAAGCCGACGCCGGTCAACCTCACCAACCACGCCTACTTCAACCTAGCGGGTGGCGGCGATGTGCTCGACCACGAAGTCATGATCAATGCCGACCGCTACACCGTGGTCGACGGAGCGCTGATTCCCACCGGCGAGATCCGCCGCGTGAACGGCACGCCGCTCGCGTTCACGATCAGCGCGCGCCTCGGTGCCCGTGCCGCGCAACTCAGCGCGAGCCGCCGTTACGACCACAACTTCGTGATCAACCGCCCCGCCGGCGATGCCTCCCTCGTGTTCGCCGCCCGCGTGGTCGAGCCGCGCTCCGGCCGTGTCATGGAGACGTGGACCACCCAGCCCGGCGTGCAGCTCTACACCAGC
>JAPLTR010000789.1 GCA_026398065.1 Verrucomicrobiota bacterium
TGATGGCGAGGCCGGAGGCGCGGGCCTTGTCGAGGTAGTCGATGATCTCGTCGGCGCGGCCCCAGGCGTTGGGGCCGGAGAGCTTGATGTGCGAGACCTCGGCGGGGATGTGCGCCTCGCGGGCGACGGTGGTGAGCTCGTCGAGGGCATCGAGGATGCGCGTGTTTTCATAGCGCATGTGGCTCGCGTAGATGCCGCCGTGGGCGGAGGCGACCTTGGCGAGGGCGACGATCTCGTCGGTCTTGGCGAAGGTGCCGGGGAGATAGATGAGGCCGGTGCTGAGGCCGACGGCGCCGTCCTGCATCGCCTTTTCGACGAGGGCGCGCATCTGGTCGAGCTCGGCGGTGGTGGGCGGACGGGCGAAACTGCCGCCCATGACTTGGCCGCGCACGGTGTTGTGGCCGACGAGGGTGGCGACATTGAGGGCGACCTTGGTCCTGACGATGGAGTCGAAGAACTCGCCGACGTTGAGGTGCGAGCCGCCGCAGTTGCCGGTGACGATGGCGGGGGCGCCGGTGCCGTCGACGAGCGAGGCGTGGCGGATGATGAGGTCGTAATCCTGGGCACGGGCGGAAACCAGGCCCAGCAGCAGCAGCGGGAGAAGAAGGCGCATGTCGGCCCGAAGTCTGCCGAGGAAATGCGAAAAGAAAAGGTCCGGTTGAAACCCTTCGCCGCCGCGAGCGGCGGAGGTAGGCGTGCGGTAATTGCGTAGAAAAAAGCGAGATGTAAGATCTCTCCGAAGGAGCGTCGACGGAGCTTACATTTTTCAAAGGAAGGGGGTGGCGAAATTCGGAAAATGGAAAAAAGACAAAATTTTAAACATATACAAATAAACGTCTTGCAATGTGAAATTCGAGTATATCACGAGATTGGTCCCGGAAATGCTTTATGACACGTGAACTCACCCCTCACTCAAACAAATGAAGTCTCTTCTCCTCACTTTTGCCTCGCTGACTTTGGCCGCGAGCCTGCAGGCGCTGCCCATCGGGCTGTTCAATACCGGAGTAAACAGTTCCGGCGTCGGTCTGGCCCTCGGCGCCAACGATTCGCACTACGACGTGGTGCAGAACGGACTGGCGGATGCGGTGGTCGTTTCCTCTCCTCCGGGCGTGTGGTTGGCGAATACGTCGGCCTCGGAGTGGATCTGGCAAGCTGCAAGCGGCCAGCCGACGAATGTCGACCGGACGTTTCGGACCACGTTCGACATGACCGGACTCAGCCTCTCGTCCGCGGTGATCAATGGCCGCTGGTCGACCGACAATCTCGGGATGGACATCCTCGTCAACGGGGTGAGCACCGGTCAGACCGCGACCGGATTCACCAGTTGGTTCAATTTCTCGATCGGCTCGGGTCTGCTGGTTTCCGGCGTCAACACGATCGACTTTGTGGTGCGGGATCAGGGCTCGATCTCCGGTTTCCGCGCCGAGTTCACGACCGCCACCGCCAGTGCGGCCGGCGTGCCTGACGGCGGCACGACGGTGGTGCTGCTCGGTGCCGGGCTCCTGGGCCTGGTCGCGGTGCGCCGCAAGCTGGCGGCCTGATCGATCCAGATTTCAAACCCAGCCCG
Source organism: Verrucomicrobiota bacterium (assembly GCA_026398065.1). Classification (GTDB taxonomy): domain Bacteria; phylum Verrucomicrobiota; class Verrucomicrobiia; order Opitutales; family Opitutaceae; genus GAS368. Next base: position 1,568 of record JAPLTR010000789.1, read on the forward strand.
CCTCGAATCGAGGCGGGCTTTTTGTTGGGCGGAAACCGGAGGGCCAGGCTATTTCGCGCCGGCCAGTTCGGCGGCGATGAACTCCTTGGTGCGGGCTTTGGCCTCGGCGAGGGGGATTTCGCCCTTGTCGACCTTGGCGAGGAAGGCTTTTTGGGCGACGTAGTCCTTGTTCACGATGCCCGCTTTGCTCTGGAGCATGCGCCAGGATTTGCGGCGCTCGACGGCGAAGAGGACCATCTGGCGCGTGACGGCGTAGTATTTCATTTTGCCCTGCTCCTCGGTCTTGATGAAGACGCCGAAGTTGGGGACGAAGCTGCGGTGTTTGGGGTCGAACACGCGGCGGTGGATGACGTCGTCCTGCGTGATAAAGAGGAGCACGTCGTCGAGCGGGACGAGTTTTGCGGCCTCTTCCTCCTTGACCGCTTTCACGTGCTTGCGGAAGCGGCCCTCGGTGACGGCTCAGTGGCCGACGCCGAAATCATACTCCTCGCCGGTGGTCGCGTATTTCGTCCGCCACCAGTCACGGTCGAGGCTTGGGTTGCCCTTGAGGTCGAGGGCCTCCTGGGAGGACTCGCCGCGGCGCGGGTTGAAGACGAACTCGGGCATGCCGCGGGCGTCGCGCACCAGCTTGGCCTGGTCGGCGCTCATGTTGTCGCCGACACCGTGCTCAGGCTGGCAGGTGGTGTAGGCTTGGAAGAAGGCGGTGCCGCGGTACTCGAGGCCGTCGAGGAGGGCCTTGTAGAGCTTGGCGGCGTTGGCCATCGAGACCTGCGCGACGAAGGGCGAGCCGTGGCCGCTGGTGAAGGCTTCGGCGACGTTCTTCTTCTCGATCAGCTTGCCCTGCGAGGCGACGCCGAACTGGTTCATGTCGTAGCCGCCGAGCATGGTGGAGGAGTCGGAATTCTGGCCGCCGGTGTTGGAGTAGACCTGCGTGTCGAGCATGAGCATCTTCACGTTGGGGCGGTTTTGTAGGATTACCTTGGATACGTTTTGGAAACCGATGTCGCCGAGGGCGCCATCGCCGCCGACGACCCAGACCTTGGGGAGTTCGCGGATCTCCTGCTCGGTCATCAACGCGTCGTCGAGATGGGTGAGCGTGAAGTAGTCGGCGTCGGTCGCGACATTTTCGGTCCGGTCGAGGAGGGCGTCGGCGAGGCGCTCGGGGACGACGGAGCGGCGGGCGTGCTCGACGATGATCGACTCGGCCATGAGCCATGAGATGGTCGCGCCGTCCTGGAAGAGGGAGTTCATCCACGGATACGGGTGCGGATTTCCCGGGGGCGTGGAGCCGTAAACGGTGTTACAGCCCGTGCTCGCGCCCATCATCATCACCGACATGCCGTTGGCGCGGCGGCCGTCGACGGACTGGAGATCGCGGTGGTTGAACGCGTCCTGGCGCAGGACGGCGACCATGCCGCCGAGGAGCTGGGCGTCGGTGACCGGGCCGTGCTTCGCCTCGTAGGCGGCGATGCGTTTCGCGGTGTCGGCATCGTCCTCGCCGCCGAGGTTCATGATGGCGTGGGCGTAGGTTTTGCGGAGGAGCTGGTATTCCTTTTCGCTGCGGGCCTTGAGGGCGGCGATTTTTTCCGCGCCCTCCTTTTCGAGGCGGTCGGCCTTGGCGCGGAGGCGGTCGGCCTTGCGGTGGTAGAGCGGGCGCATGTAGGCCTCGGTCACACTGGCGGCGGAGCGGAGGATGCTCTTCTCGCCGCAGCCGGCGCAGGCGCCATCGCCGGAGACGAGGGCCTCGTAGTTGCGGCGGACCATGAGGTGATTGCGGAGGGCGGCCTCGCGGGAACTGGCGGCCTCGCTGTCGTTGTAGAGGCCGAGGAATTTCTGCGGGGTGTCGGGGAGGAGGCGCGAGAAGACCTGGGCGGTGGTGAGCTCGGCGTTGAGGTCCTCGGTCTCGCGCGTCATGCGGAGGGCGTCGTGGTCACCGCAGACCTGCACGCATTCGCCGCAGCCCTTGCACAAGTCGGACACGAAGATGCCGAACAGGCCGCCGGAGCCGGGCATCTTCGCCTCGAGCGAGCGGAAGATCGCGGGGACGTTGGAGTACGAGAGCGGGAGCTTGTCGATGATGGTGGTGAGTTCATTTTTCGCCTGGGCGGAAATCGAGGGGAGGGCGGTGACCTCGTCACGGATGATGGTCTTGAACGGGACGTCGGTCTTGGCCTTCACCGACTCGTTCATCTTGGCGCGGGCGCGGGCTTCGAGGCCGGAGAGTTCGCCACCGAATTTCTGACGTTCGGCAGGATCGCTGACGTAGTTGTTGATGGCGGTGCGGAGCACAGTGACGATGTCCTGCGCCATGTTGGGCAGGGCGGTGTCGGGGCACGCGGTGATGCACTCCATACACTGGGTGCAGTTTTCGGCGATGTAGACGGGCGTCTCGCGACGGGCGACGTACTTGGACTGCGTGGCGCCGGAGCCGGCGCCCATGACGCCCACCGAGGCGAGGGCGCCGGAGGGCTGGTGGTAGCCGAGGCCGGCGCGGAACTCGGAGTCGAACTTCGCGAGCGTCTGGAACGGCGCGCGGGCCGGCTGCGCCGCGGGCATCGGCACGCTGCCGCAACCGGACGAGCTGCAGCCGGCGGTCGGCGGGAAGTGGTGGTCGCCGAGCGGGGCGAGGAGGGGATTGCGCATCGACGAGCGGTCGGGATCGTCGGTGCGGCCGATCTTGATCTCGGTCACGCGCGAGAAGCCCTCGGTCATCACGGTCATGTTGGACGCGACGACGGCGTCGCCGAAGCGAGCGAATTTCTTCTCGTACTGTTTGCGGACGACCTTGTGGAACTGCTCCTCGGAGATGCCGAAGGTCTTGAGAAAGGGCGACACGCGGAAGAACGCGCCGAGGAAGGAATTGCCCTGCATGCGGAGCTGCAGCTCCGTCTGGTTGGTGGCTTTGCGTGCGATGTCGAAGCCGGGCAGGATGAAGACGCGGACGCCGTTGTCCTGGATCCACTGGCGGTATTTTGCGGGCACGCGCTGCCACGCGACGTCGGGGGCTTCGCTGGATTCCCAGACGAGGGAGCCGCCCTTCTTCAGGCCCTCGAGGGGATTCGTGTGGGTGAAGGCCTTGGGGTCGCAGCAGAGGACGACATCGACGTGGTTCAGCTCGCAGTTCACTTTGATCTGCGAAGGCGCGACGGTGAGGTAGTAGTTGGTGGGCGCGCCTTTTTTCTCCGAGCCGTATTTCGGGTTGGCCATGACGTTGATCTTTTCGACGGGCTGGCCGTCGGCGTCGTAGGTGGGATTGGTTTCTGAGATGAACTTGCCGAAGTCGCCGATGATGGAGCCGAGGTTTTTTCCGGTGGTGATCATGCCCCAGCCGCCGATGGAGTGGAAGCGGACGGCGATGGCGTTTTCGGGGAGGAGGGACGGCGTGTCCTTGCTGATGACGGCGTAGGGGTGGTCGACGCCGAGGACGAAGAACGTGTCGCCGTCGGCGGCGAATTTGCCGTCCTTGCGCGGCGTCACGCCGGTGGCGAACTCGTAGGCGCCGAGCGTGTGCTCGGGGCGGAAGTCACGGGAGCCGATGCCGTAGGCCCCGCGGAAGAGGCGGGGTGTCTCGGCGGCGGTGAGGGCGGGGAGCGACGGAAGCACGGGCAGGCTGCCCGTGCTACGCGAGGCGGACTCGGCGGAGAAGCGCGTGGCTTCGTTGGCCTTGCCGAGGGCGACGCGGATGTCGCGGGCGAGGGGATTGTCGCCGGCGAGGCTCTCGTCGGTGCGCTCGAGGATGATGACGTTTTTCTTGCCGCGGAGGGCGTCGATGACGGCGGCCTCGGGGAAGGGGCGGATGACGTTGATATGAATGGAGCCGACGCGGGCGTTGCGCTGCTCGCGGAGGTAGTCGCAGGCGGCCTCGATGTTTTCGGCGGCGCAGCCGAGGGAGACGAACACGGTGTCGGCGTCGGCGGTCTTGTACTCCGAGATGAAGCCGTAGTGGCGGCCGGTGAGGCGGCCGAACTCGGCATAGGATTCGCCGAGCATGCCGAGGATGTGCTCGTTGAAATTATTCCGGCGGGCGACGACGCCGTTCATGTGATGCTCCTGGTTTTGCACGGGGCCGAGGAGGACGGGATTTTTGAGGTCCATCATCTGCGGGACGCGGCGGCGCTTCGGGCCGAAGAGTTCGCGCTGCGCGGGCGTGGGGCAGTCGATCTGGTCATCGGGCGCGCCGAGAAATTCGCGGAGCAGCTCGGCCTCGGGGGCGAGGTACATGCGCTCGCTGTGCGTGGTGAGCATGCCGTCCTGGATGTTCATGCCCGGGTTCAGCGAAAGCTCGTTGGTCCGGCGGAGGATGACGGCCTGGTCGGCGGCCTGCTGGGCGTCCTTGGCCATCAGCATGGTCCAGCCGGTGTCGAGGGCGGCGTAGAAATCGTCGTGGCCGCAGTGGACGTTGAGGGCGTGCTTGGTGAGGGCGCGCGCGCCGACCTCGAGGACCATGGTGGAGAGTTTGCCGGGCGCGTGATAGTACTGCTCCATCGCGTAGACGATGCCCTGGCCGGAGGTGAAGTTGACGGTGCGGCGGCCGGTGACGGCGTAGGCGGTGGCGCCGCCCTGCGCGGCGTGTTCGCCCTCGGTCTCGGCGGCGACCTTCTGCGCGCCCCAGACGTTGAGCTCACCCTGGGCGAAGGACTGCTGGTAAATTTCCCCGCCCTCGGTGGACGGGGTGATCGGATAAAACACGCCGCCCTCGGTGATGCGGATCTCGACGTATTGGGTGACGAGCTGGTTGCCGTTGCAGGTGACGCGGAAACCGGGGTACTTCGGTTTGACGCGCGACCCGCTGGCCGAGGCGGACGATTGCGACGCAGGGGCGGGCTCACCAGTGGCGGGATTGCTCATGGGGATGCTGAGGGCGGACGTTGGGTTGAACTAAGCGGGGCGGAAGCTCTCGGGGTGGAGAGGGGGATCCGCGGGGGAACTGGAACCAGTGAGGCGGCTTTTCGCGAGGGTGCAAAAGGAAAAGCGCCGCGGGAGGCACGGCAGCGCGGAGGCGGGGCGGTGGTGTGACCGGACGCGACGTTGACGTGAGCGGCAAGTGGCGCTGCGCTGCCGAGATGGGGCGCAATGCGAACGACTGGCGGGCTGGCGTGCGGACGATCCGCGGGGTGATGGGAGTGTGTCATCTGCTCGTGGAACCTGACGGGCGTGGGGCGGTGCTGCTCGATACGGGGCTGATCGGCGAGCCGCGGCAGATCCGGCGCGAGCTGCGGAAGCTGGGACTAGGGTTGCGCGACGTGCGCGCGATTTTACTGACGCACGGACATCTCGATCACGCGGGGAATCTCGCGTGGGCGAAGGCGGAAACCGGCGCGCCGATCTTTGCGCACGCGGCGGAGCAGGCGCACATCGATGGGACGTTTCCGTACCGCGGCATCAACCGCTGGTGCGGCCGGCTGGAGCGCGCCGGGCGGGCGTTGCTCGGCGTGGGTGCGCCCGCGAAGATCGACGTGACGATCGCGGACGGCAACGAGCTGCCGTTCTGGGGCGGGTTGCGCGTGGTGCATTTGCCAGGGCACACGTTGGGACACTGTGGATTCTACAGCGTGCGGCACGACGTGCTGTTCAGCGGGGATCTGTTCGACAGTTATTTCTTCCTGGCCGGAACCGCGGCGCCGATTTTGAACAGCGCTCCCGAGCTGTTGCCGGCTAGCTTGGAAAAGGCGCGGCGGCTCGGCGCGCGCTTCATGGTGCCGCAGCACTACGATGTGCTGGACGGCGCGCTGCATCGGCAGCGCTTCGACGCGATGCTGCTGCGCAAGGCGCGCCGGCGGGCGGATCGTGCGCGCCCGGCGGTGTAGCGGGCCCCGATCAGGCGACCGGGGCGGGCGTGCGGCTCGCCGGGGTTGCTGCGGCACCGGAGGAGCGGGACGCAAAGGGATCCGACTGGCGGCGACCGCCGGGTTTGGGTTGGCCGCGGAGACCGAGGGGATCGTTCGCCCGTTTGCCACCGACGCTGCGGAGAAGGGTGCCGACGACGTCGCTGATGTCGCCCGCGTGCGCCTGCAATTCGGCGGCGGCGGAGGCGGACTCCTCGGCGGTGGCGGCGTTGTTCTGGGTGATCTTGTCCATCTCGGACACCGAGGAATTCAGCTGGGCGAGACCGGAACTCTGTTCGGCGGAGGCCGTGGCGACCTCGGCGACCAGCGCATCGAGCTGGCGGATCTGCTGCTGGATCGTCTGGAACTGTTGGGCGACGTCGGCGCTGATCGCGACGCCCTCGCCGCTCTTCGCGACGGAATCCTCGATTTTGACGGCGGTCTCCCGGGCGGCCAGCGCGCTGCGCTGGGCGAGGGAGCGGACCTCTTCAGCGACGACGGCGAAGCCCATGCCGGCTTCGCCGGCGCGGGCCGCTTCGACGGCGGCATTGAGGGCGAGGATGTTGGTCTGGAATGCGATCTCGTCGATGGTCTTGAGGATCTTGGTGATTTCCTGGCTGGCGGCCTTGATGGCCTCCATCGCGGTCTGCATGGCCTGCATGCGGGCGGCACCGGCATCGGCGGTGGTGCGTGCCTGGGCGGAGAGGGACTTGGCCTGGCCGGCGGCCTCGGCGTTGCGCTTGGTCATGCTGGCGACCTCTTCCAGCGAGGAGGCGGTTTCCTCGAGCGAGGCGGCCTGCGTGCTCGCGCCCTCGGCGAGCGATTGGGCGGACTGAGTGATCTGGGTCGCGAAACTGGCGTTCTTGGCGCTCGCCTCGATCAGGGTCTCGGAAGCCTGGAACATCTGGCGCATGATGGCGCGACCGATCATCGTGCCGAGGAGGGCGCTCAGGACGAGCAGGGCGACCCCGCCAATCATGAGCTGCCTCCGCAGGGTGAGCTGCTGCTGGGCGGCCTGCTCAAGCGTGGAGTTGAAGCGGGCGATCTGGTCCTCGGCGAAGGGCTTGAGGGCCACGGAGAGGCGTTTGGAAGCGTTGTCGAACTTGTCCATCAGGGCGTTGCCGTCGGCCGTGCCCTTGGTCACGAAGGCGGTGGCCATCAGCCGGCCCATGACGCAGTACTCGTCCAGGGCCGCCTCGATTTCGGTGAGGCGGCGGGCGGCGGCCTGATCCTGATCCCGCTCCGCGATCGCGCGAAACCGTGCGATGCCCTGCCGCAACGTGGTGCGGTGGCCGTCGGCATCGGCGAACTTCTCCGCCATCTCCTCTTGTTTGCGGGTGGCGGAAAGGTCCGTGAAATTGTCCTGGATGAGCATCACCTCCTGTTGCATCACGCGGGCGAGATCGGCCAGCGGGGCGGACTCCGTCGTGGCCAGGCGGATCGACCGGGCGACCGGTTCCGAACCAAGAAACGACGCAATCAGGCAGAGCCCAAGCCCCGCGAGCGGAATGCCGCAGAGCAGCATGAGCTGCTGATTGAGGGTCAGGCGGGACCCGTTTGCGCTTTTGGTGGGAGTAGGAGATGCCATGGGGGAAGGAAGCACCCTTCGCATGCTGGAAAGCAGGCGTTGCTACGCAGAATACTTAGGTGCGGTCCCCCATGCTATCGGTAAGGCAGGCAGAAACTTGAGGACGCGTTCGGTCAGCCGGGGGCGGACGGGAGCGAGCTGCGGGCACAAAAAAGCCGCGGCCTCGAGGCCGCGGCCCTTCCAAGGTCTGCTGGCTGTCAGGCGTCTTGGAAGAAATTGCCCCCGGTGGCGCTATCCGAGATAGCCGGGGCGGGGGTGGATGGACGGCGGGCGGGCGCGGCGGCGGCGCGAACGGGCTTGGCTGCGCGAGGTTTCGCGGTGACCGACATGGCGGGAGCGGAGGAGGCGACTTGTTTCGCAGCGACCGTGCCCGAGCCCATGAGGGCGGTGAGCGAGACGACGGCTTCGCCGAGGATGGTGGCCTGCGACCGCAACTCCTGGGAGGCGGAGGCGGTTTCCTCGGCGGTGCTGGCATTGTTCTGGGTGACCTTGTCCATCTGCGAGACGGCGGAATTGACCTGGCTGATGCCCTGGCTCTGCTCGCTGGAAGCGGTCGCGATCTCACCGACGAGATGGTCGAGCTGGCGGATCTGCTGTTGGATGCTTTCGAAGCTCTTCGCGACCTCGGTGCTGAGTTCGGCGCCCTGCTGGCTCTTGGCGACGGAGTCCTCGATCTTGACGGCGGTCTCCTTGGCCGCGAGGGCGGAGCGCTGGGCCAGGGCCCGGACCTCCTCGGCGACGACGGCGAAGCCCATGCCGGCCTCGCCGGCGCGGGCGGCCTCGACGGCGGCGTTGAGGGCGAGGATGTTCGTCTGAAACGCGATTTCATCGATGGTCTTCAGGATCTTCGAGATGTCGGCGCTGGCGTGCTGGATGGCCTGCATGGCGGTCTGCATCCGCTGCATGCGCTCGGCGCCGGTGTCGGCGGAGGAGCGGGCTTCGCCGGCGGCGTGCTTCGCCTGCTGGGCGCTGTCGGCGTTGCGCTTGGTCATGCTCAGCAGTTCCTCGAGGGAGGCGCTGGTTTCCTCGAGGGAGGCGGCCTGGCTGCTGGAGCCGTCGGCGAGCGACTGGCTGGAGCCGGCGACGAGGCTGGAGTTCGTCTGGACGATGTCCGTGGAGGCGGAGAGCGTCTCCGTGGTGGAGTGAAGCCGGCGCGAAATCCCGCGGGTGGCGACGAGGCTGAGGGCGAGGCCGAGCAGGGTGATGGTGGCGAGCGCGATGCTGGAGAACATGCCGATGCGGTCGGCCTGATCGAGGGTCGTGGCCGTGGCGGTGCCGGCGCCCTGGGAGAGCTGCACAAAGTAGTCGCTCAGGGTGCGGAGCTGGGTCTCGATCTTCTGCTGGGCCGGGGCGACCTGCTGGTCGAGCGTGGCCATGGCCTTTTCAAAATCGCCGCCGCGGAGCTCGGTCTGGAATTTCTCCGCGAGATCCTGATAGGTCTTGAGCGCGACGGTGAACTCGGCGACGAGGCTCTGGCTGCGCGGATCGTCGGCCTGTTTTTTCAGGTCGGCGAGGCCGGTGGCGGCCTGCTGGGTGGCGGCCTTGAATTTCTCCTTCTGCGCATTCATGCCCGCCTCGTCGCGGGCGAGCGCGAACTGGAAGGTGATGGCCTTGAGGTTGAGTGCGGCCTCCTGGAGGCGGGCGAGCGTGACGAGGCCGGGAAGGAAACGGGTGGTGAGCGTCCCGGCCTGGCTGGTGCCCTGGCGGGAATAGTAACGGGTGACGACAGCGACGCCCGCCACACCGAGGGCGACGACAACAAAGCAGAGCGTGACGATCAGCATCGTCTGGCGAAAGCTGCTTTGACGGAGGGAGGAGAAGAATTTCATGGACGGTAGGACGGGCGGGCTGCGAGCGGATGGTTTTATTTCGCGAAGAGGACGGGAAGGCCGCCGGCGGCGGCGGAGTCGGCAATGGCGACGCCACCGGGCGTCTCGGCGGCGAGCTTGACGGCGTCGGCCTCGGTCTCGACGACCTTGGGGGCGGAACCGCTGCCGGTCATGAAGAGCCGGCGCCAGTGGTTCTGGAACTGGCCGGTGTTCATCGCGGCGTGGGCCTGGAGGAAGGTGTCCTGGGCGGCGCCGGCCTTGGCGATGATGATGACCACGCGGGTGTCGCC
>JAPLTR010000258.1 GCA_026398065.1 Verrucomicrobiota bacterium
GCCGTCGCGACCGACGCGATGCGCACCGCCGTGTCGCTGCCGAGCGCCTTGCGCGCGTGCTTCACCATCGCGGGATAGACACACACCGCCGCGACCTGCGGGACGCCGAGATCCTCGTCGTGGGGGCGCAGCGCCTTCTGACAGAGGGAGGCGACCTTGCCCGGGGTGTCCTTGCCCTCAAGCGTCGTGAGATCGACCATCGAGACGGCAGTTTTCAGCCCCCAGAGCTTGGCGGACTTTTTGATCGAGCGCGTGCCGTATTTCGCGACGCGTTCCTCGACACCGACGGCATCCACGGTGCCGACTTCATCAAACAGACGGCGCAGCGCCGCATGGGGGGATCGTGCCAACATCCGGGGACTATCGCCGCGCCCCCCCTCGAAAACAAATGAAAACTCGCCGCCCGCCACCCCGGCCCAACCGCTCGTCCTAACTCCGTCGCCCCGCCCGGCTTGCCGCCCCACCCTGCTGGCCGATGAAAACCAAGCCTGTCTCGGTCCTCGCGCGCACCTTCGTCCGCTATCTTTGGACCAACTGGGTCCGCCCCCTAGCCCTCCCCTTTCTGCTCATCACCGCCGCCAAGTCCGCCCTGGCCGACATCAACTACGTCCCCTCCGGATCGATGCAGCCGACCATCCTCTGCGGCGACGTGGTCTTCATCAACAAGCTCGCCTACGACCTCCGCGTGCCCTTCACCAGCACGCGCCTCGCCCGTTGGAGCGAGCCCGCCCGCGGCGACATTGTGGTCTGCTTCGCGCCCGACGATGGCACCCGCCTCGTGAAACGTGTCGCCGCCGTGCCCGGCGATCTCGTCGAGTTGCGCAACGACATTCTCTTCCTGAACGGCATGCCCCAGAGCTACTCCCCGCTTCCGGCCCATGCGCAGGGCGTGCGCGACCTCGAGCCCGCCGAGCGGGCCTCCGCGCTCTTCGCCCGCGAGCACCTCGTCACGGGCACCGCCACCGAACCCCGGATCCACTCTGTGATGGTACTCCCCGCGCGACCCGCCCTCCGCAATTACGGCCCCGTCACCGTGCCCGCGGGCCACTACTTCATGCTGGGCGACAACCGCGACAACAGCCGCGACTCGCGCTTCTTCGGCTTCATGCCCCGCGCCTACATCATCGGCCGCGCCACCGACGTCGTGGCCTCGGCCGACCTCGCGCACTGGCTGAACCCCCGCTTCTCCCGCTTCTTCTCCAAGCTCGACTGAGGCCGGGGAGCGGGTTTCCTCGGCGGAGCGAAACGCCCGCCCCTTTCCCCATGAAACCCACACTACTCCGCCTCCTGCCCCTGCTCGCCCTCGCCTTTGCCCCGCCCGCCGCGCCGGCCGCCGAGAAATCCGCCGCGCCCGCCTTTGCCAACGAGGGGGAGCGGATCCGCGCCGCCCTGACCGCCGCCGACGACGAGCGCCTCGCGGCCACCAAGGCCGGGGACGCCGCGCGACTCGGCGCCATTTTGTCGGATGATCTCCACTACACGCACTCCAGCGGCAAGGTCGACACCAAGGCCTCGCTCATCGCCTCCCTGGCCTCGAAGGCCTCAGTGTATGAGAGTTTTGACTACAAGAAGCGCACCTTCACCCTCATCGGCAGCGGCATCGCTACCATGACCGGCCGCGTGATCACCAAGGTCGGCCCCCCCGGCAAGCCCAATGAGCTCGACCTCTCCTTCCTTGCCATCTGGCGGGAGGAGAACGGGAAGTGGCGTTTCCTCGCGTGGCAGTCATGCAAAATGCCCGCGCCGGTCGCCGCAAAATGAGGTCGGCCAAAGTTCCCCCAACTGTAACAGTTTTTTTAAAAAACCGTCGCCGCCATCTCTCCCCTTTACTGCCCGGCACAGCTGAGCGATAATACGGGAAGAATGGCCCAGACCTCCGAGATCACATTCGCCGGCATGCTCGGCGAGGAGCTGCAGGCGCCCGAATCTGCCGGCCAGCTCCGCACCTTCCGGGCGGGGGAGACCGTGTTTTGCGCCGGGGATCCCGGCGACGGACTCTACCTGATCGAGACCGGTCGCGTGCAGATCTCCGCCCTCTTCGGCGAAAACGAGAACCGCACCCTCGCCGTGATCGGCGACGGCGATTTCTTCGGCGAGATGGCGGTGATCGACGGGGCGCCCCGCTCCGCCACGGCCCGCGCCGAGATCGAGACCAAGGCGTTTTTCATCACGTGCGAGGAGTTCCTTGAGCTCCTCGACCGCCGGCCCCGTCTCGCCCTCAGCCTCACCCGCGAGTTCAGCAACCGGATGCGCGCGCTGAACCAGAAATACATCGACGAGACGATCCAGGCCGAACGCCTCGCCATCGTCGGCCGCTTCACCAGCACGATCGTCCACGATTTCAAGAATCCCCTGCTGGTCATCGGGCTCGCCACCGAGGTCGTCTGCGGGGGCGGCGCGGACGCGCCGATGCGGCAGAAAGTCCAGCACCGGATCGAGCGTCAGATCGCCCGCATGAACAACATGCTGAACGAGCTGATTGAGTTCACCAAGCCCAGCGGCCAGCGCCCGCTGTTCGCGCCCGCCAACTTCGCGGAGTACTTCGGGCCGCTCGCGGAGGAAATCCGGACCGAGACCGTCGAGCGCGGCGTGGACCTCGAGCTCGTCACGCCCCCGCCGGCCGTCTATATTGCCGTGCAGCCCCAGCGCCTAGCCCGCCTCTTCTACAATCTCGTCAACAACGCCGTGGACGAGATGCCGGACGGCGGAAAGATTCTGCTTCGGTTCGCCGTGACCGGCGACGAGCTGCACATTGAGGTGGAGGACACGGGCCCCGGCATCGCGCCGGAGATCGCCCGATCGCTGTTCCAGCCCTTCGCCACGCACGGGAAGGCCCACGGCACCGGTCTCGGCCTCACGATCTGCAAGCGCATCGTCGAGGACCACGGCGGCAAGATCGCCGCCCGCAGCACGCCCGGCCGGGGCGCGACCTTCATCGTCACGCTCCCGCTGGTGGCGTAGGGCGGAGGCTCCGTCACGCGGTCAGACAATGTAGGGCGTCCGTCTTGCGGACGCCTCGGTGCAAACACCCTGAACCGCGTCTGCCAGCCAGACGCCATGCTAAACCACTGCAGTCGCGGAAAGGCGCGCCCGCCTCACTTCGCCGGCAGTTTCCAGTATTCGTTGTCCACGTGCGCCTCGCGCATGATCTCGGCCAGGCGCGCGACCCTGGCGGGATCCGTCGCCGCGAGGTCCGTCCGCTCGCCGGGGTCGGCGGCGAGGTCGTAGAGCGCGATGCGCGCGGTGGGTGACTTCAGCCGCAGGCCCTTCCAGCGGCCTTCCAGCAGGACCGCCTGGCTCACCCCGCCCTCGTAGAACTCCCAGTAGAGGTAGCGGTGTGCCGTCTGCTCGCCACGTCCCAGCAGAGTCGATACGAACGAGAGGCTGTCGAGTTCCGTCGGCGTCTTCGCCTCCGCGAGCTCCGCCCATGTCGCCATCAGGTCGCCAAAATAGCCCACATGGGGCGACACCACCCCGGCCTTGATGCGGCCCGGCCACCGCGCGATGAACGGCACCCGGATGCCCCCGTCCCACAGGTCGCGCTTGATGCCACGGTGGGGCCCGCTCGCCGTGAAGAACTCCGGCTGGTAGTTGGGTCCGCCCTCGCGGTGCGGCCCGTTGTCGCTGGAAAACATCACCAGCGTGCGCTCGTCGAGGCCCTGCTCCCTGAGGAGCTGCATCACGGCGCCGACACCGTCGTCCATGCGCGTGATCATCGCCGCATGGTTCTTCTGCGCGTCGTTCCACCCGCGGTCCGCGTAGACCTGGTGGTCGGGCACCTCGTTGCCGTCGCCGAGTTCGCGGGACCGCTCATTGTTCGCGTGCGGGGTGGTGAGGGCGAGAAACAGGAAGAACGGCCGCGCGCGGTTCTTCTTCACGAACTCCCGCGCCTCGTCGAAGAACAGATCGCTCGCATAGGCCACGCGCTTCGTCGCATAGCCGGCGCCCGGGACCTCGCCGACGGGCTTCACGACATTGGGCAGTGGCACGACCGTGCCGTCGCGCCAGAGGAAATCCGGATAGTGGTTGTGGGCGTGCGTCTGGTTGATGAAACCGAACATCGTGTCGAAGCCCTGCCGCTGCGGCGCGCCCGTGGAATCCGCCTCGCCGAGGCCCCACTTGCCCACGAGGCCGGTCGCATACCCGGCGTCGTGCAGCACCCGCGCCACGGTGACGTCGGTCGCCTGCAGGGTTTGCGAAGCCATGTTGCCGCGGCCGGCGTTGCCGCGCACGCGCGTGTGGCCCATGTGCTGCCCGGTCATCAACACGCTGCGGGAGGGCGCGCACACGGTGTTGCCCGCGTAAAACTGCGTGAACCGCATCCCCTCCGCCGCGAGCCGGTCGACGTTCGGCGTCCGGATGAGTTTCTGGCCGTACGCGCCGATCTCCCCGTAGCCGAGGTCGTCGGCGAGGATGAACACGATGTTGGGCTTCGGGTCCTGCGCGAGGGCGCCGGCCACGGCCAGGACGATTCCAACCAGCGGGGTGAGGTAAGCACGCATGCCGGTGAGTGAGGACAACTTCCCGCCAAGATCAACGCTGCGGGCGGGCGCATTAGCCAGAGCGCCCCAACGGGCACGGCCGCCTGATTTCCGCCGCCGACCCGGGGCGCATGCTTGAGCGCCCCGGCTGCGGCGGATACCGTCACCGGCAAGATGAACCTCACCTACCCCCGGGGCCTGCGCCTGTGTTGGATCGTCCTCGCCGGCCTCACCGCACTCGCCGCCCCGCCCACGGCGTCCTCGGCCGAGCCCGCCATTGCCAACGGCGGCTTCGAATCCGGCCTCACCGGCTGGCGACCGCTCTACACGCGGGAACCACAGACCGGGCAGATCGTCGTCGACACGCAGGATCCCCACTCCGGCAAAAGCGCCGTGAAGCTCACTCACACCGGCGAAAAGGACTGGAGCCTCGACACCGCCGCTCCCCTCCCCGTTGCCGCCGGCGATCTCATCGAGCTCAGCGCGTGGGTGAAAATCGACGGAACCGGCAATGTGAATCTCGCCGTCTCGACGTGGGGCGCCGATCGCAAAGTCATCGCCTGGTCGTTTGGCAACCGCACCACGCGTGCTGGCGCGGACTGGCAGGAGTTGCGCTCCCGGTTTGTCGTTCCGCCCGGGGTCGTCGCCATCCAACCCCGTCTGCTCGGCGGAGGACCGCTCACCGCGTGGATCGACGACGTCGTCCTCGTCCGCAAGGAGAACGTGTTTGCGCGACGTCCGAAGAATTTTCCCACGGAGCTCCGGATGAGCAACGCCGCCCTCGAGGTCACGCTTCACACGGCCGACGGCACGCTCGACGTGTTCGACCGCCGCGCGCAGCGCCGCTGGACGCAGCGTAACCTCGATCATGATACGATCCTCAAGACGGCCACGGTCGTAGGCGATCGACTCGACCTCGAACTGTTTCACGCCGCCTCCGGCCTCGATGTCACGGCCCGGATCCAGCTCGATGCCGACCGCCCCGAGTTCACCGTCGTGCTCAGTGCGGAAGGCCCGCTGCCCGCGAGGATGGTTTTCCCCCAGCCCTTCGCCGGCGAGCCCGGCGACTACCTCGTTGTGCCGATGAACGAGGGCATCTCGTATCCGGTCGACGACGCCAGCATCCCCCCGATGAGCCTCATCGCCTACGGCGGCCACGGGATCTGCATGGCCTTCTGGGGTCTCACCGATGGCAAAAAGGGTCAGATGGCGATCCTTGAGACCGCCGACGACGCCTCCATCCGGATGGACCGCATCGAGCAAAAACTCGCCATCGCCCCGGTCTGGGAAGCTCAGCGCGGTCAGTTCGGCTACGCCCGCCGCGTGCGCTACGCGTTCTTCGACCAGGGCGGCCACGTGGCGATGGCGAAGCGCTACCGCGCCTACGCGCAGCAGACCGGCCTGTTCAAGACGCTGGAGGAGAAAGGCCGCGCCAACCCCAACGTCGAGCGCCTCCTCGGCGCCGTCAATGTGTGGTGCTGGGACAAGGACGCCGTCGCCATCGCGCGGGAACTCCAGGCCGCCGGCATCCAGCGAATCCTCTGGAGCAACCGGCAGGGCCCCGAAGGCATCGCCGCGATGAACGCCCTCGGCATCCTCACCAGCCGGTATGATATTTATCAGGACGTGATGGACCCGGCGAAGTTCCCCCGGTTGCGGTATGTGCACCCCGACTGGACGAGCGCCGCCTGGCCCAAGGACATCATCACCGACGCCGCCGGCCGACCCACCAAGGGCTGGGGCGTCGAGGCGAAGGACGGCACCATGATCGATTGCGGTGTGATCTGCGACCTCCGCGCCACCGCCTACGCGCGCGAACGCATCCCCACCGAACTCGCCACGCACAAATACCTCGGCCGTTTCATCGACACCACGACCGCCGCCCCGTGGCACGAGTGCTACGACCCCGCGCATCCGATGACGCGCACGCAGAGCCGGCAGGCGAAGATGGATCTGCTGCGCTACGTCTCCGAGGACAACCACCTCGTCACGGGCTGCGAGACCGGCCACGACGCGTCGGTGCCCTATCTGCATTTCTTCGAGGGCATGATGAGCCTCGGCAGCTACCGCGTGCCCGACTCCGGCCGCAGGATGCAGGAAATTTGGACGGAGGTACCGGAACGCGTCGCGAAGTTCCAGCTCGGCCAGGCCTACCGGCTGCCGCTTTGGGAACTCGTGTTCCACGACTGCACCGTCTCCTACTGGTACTGGGGCGACTACAACAACAAGCTCCCCGCCCTCTGGGACAAACGCGACCTCTTCAACGTGCTCTACGGCGTGCCGCCGATGTTCATGTTCGACCGCAAATACTGGAATGCGAACAAGGCCCGCTTCGTCCAGAGCTACCAGAACACCTGCCCCGTCGTGCACGACGTCGCGACCGCCGAGATGACCGACCATCGCTTCCTGACGGCGAACCGCGACGTGCAGGAGACCACCTACGCCAACGGCATCTCGGTCACGGTGAACTTCGGCGCCACGTCCCACCGCCTCCCTACCGGGGAGACCGTCGCCGCGATGGGCTACGTCGTCCGCGGCCGGCGCTGAGCAAAAAAAGGGGCGCCCGTTTCCGGCCGCCCCGTTTTAAACCTGTGCCCCGCTCAGCCGTTGAGCGGCCAGCCCGCCCGGTATTCGCGTTTCAGATACGCGTTCGCCTCGGGGCTGTTCGTGACCCGGCCCGCCTTGCCGTCATACTCGAGCTTCTTGCCCGCCCGGTAGGCGACGAGACCGAGCGCCATCTGCTCGGTCATGAGCCCGTTGTAGTCGAAATTGCACGACGTCTTGAGGTTGCCCTTGCAGGCCTTGAACCACTCCTCCTGGAAGTTGCCCATCGGCGGCGTCACCTCGTCCGGCTTGCGCGTCTTGTAGTACGTGAGGTCGGAGGTGTCGGCGGCGGGAATCAACATGCGGGTGTTGAAATCCGCGACGAGGACGCCCTTCGCGCCCTTGAACATCGCGCCGTGGCCGATCTTGTTGAGGTCGATCCACGGTTTCGGCGGGGTCGGCAGCGCGCCGCCCTGATACCAGCTCACGCGGATCGCGGGACGCCAGTCGTTGGCCGGGTGGTTGAAATGCGCCGTGAGCTCGACCGGCGTGACATCGGGGTTGAACGGGTCGCCCTTCGCCTCGACCGAGGTCGGCAGGCCGGCGTCGATGGCGTTCCACGCGAGATCCATCGTGTGGTTGCCCATGTCTCCGACCTGGCCGGTGCCGAAGTCCCAATACATGTTCCACTGGAGGCAATTCGCGCCCGGCCCGCCCGAGAAATAGCCCGGGTTGTACGGATGCATCGGCGACGGCCCGATCCACTGGTCGTAGTGGAAGGTGGCGGGCGGCGCGCCTTCGGCCGGCAGGTAGCCGGGCCGGCGCAACTGCCGGTTGCCCCAGACGAACACGCCCTGCAGCTCGCCGACGGCGCCGTCCTTGATGAGCTCGCGCACGCGCGCGAAATTCGGGTTCGCGTGCCGCTGCGTGCCCGCCTGCGTCGCGATCTTGTTTTTCTTCGCCAGGTAGGCGGCGCGGAGCACGCGGCATTCCTCGACGGTCATCCCGATGGGTTTTTCGCAGTAAACGTGGAGCCCGCGGTTCATCGCCCACATCGCGACATGCGCATGCGAGTGATCGGTCGTGCAGATCACGACGGCCTCGAGGTCCTTTTGCTCCAGGCACTTTCTCCAGTCCACGTAGGTCTTGGCGCCAGGGAATTTCTTCAGGGCCTCGGGGAAGCGTTCCTCATTCACATCGCAGAGCGCGACGACGTTCTCCTTGGAGAGACCCTCGTAGTGGGCGAGTCCGCGGCCCCACACGCCGATGAGGGCGACATTGAGTTTCTTGCTGGGGGCATTCTGTCCGAAAAGCGAACCGCTGGGGAGGATCAGGAGTCCTGATCCGGTGGCGGCCGCGGCCTTGAGGAAATGGCGACGGTTCATGGTGGTATGATGGGGTATGATCGCCGGACGGCGCTCCCCATCGCTTGGCGGACATTGCGCATCCCTTGATCGAAGAACCGACCGTGCCGCATCGCGGGCAGGACGTCGAGTCCCGGCGGCGCCGTGCACCGCCCCATTGCGATCCGCAAATCAGCCCGGCTCCGTCGCCCGGTTGACCTGCTGACTGAAGGTCTCGCTCAGGATCCGGACCGTAAACAGCCCCTGCGGCTCGTCGGCTTCGGCATGGCGGAACGTCCAGTCGTTGAGCGCCGCGAGCGGCACCTCGACCTGGTCGCCGATCTTCAAGTCACCGAGGTCCACGGGATCGTTGGCGAGTTTGCCATGGATGAATTCCGGCTCCAGCCCGACGACCTCGATCCAAATGAACTCGGTGTTGCCGTCACGCGTGACGGCCGCCTTCACCGCGTAGTTTCCGCCGGGCTGCCGCGCCTTGAACGCCGCGACAAACTCCGGCCAGCGCCGCTTCGCCTCGGCCACCGCCGCTTTCATGCGCGGATCGTCCTCCGAAACCTGCACGACCGGCGCCTGCTGGACCTGGAACAGGTCGCCCAGATTCTCGCCGCGGCGCAACCGCTCCACCAGGGTGGCATCCCACGGCGTCAGGCGACTGCTCGCCGGCTGGAAGAGCCCGAGCACCGCGTCGTTCGCCAGCTCGGCCAGCAGTTTCGAAATCCGCGCGTAGTACGGCGCCACGTCCTCCTCCGGGCCCACGCCCATCGCGTCGACCGACAGCCACGCCCGGTGGTCGAGGATGATTTTGCGCAAGCGCAGGTCGGGGACCTTCTCCGCCACCTCGGCCGCAGGGTCAAAGTAGAGTCGCTCGTGATTGTGCACGACAAACATCCCCTCGCCCGTGCCCACCATGAAAACCGGCGAGTTGCCCACGATGAAGGGCTTGCCCGCCGGCGCGTCGTCCTTGCCCCCGTCCGCGGGGGCCACCTCGATGGCCAGTCCCCACGCGCTGCGGATGATCTCGGCCAGCACCACCGGCTCCAGGTAGCGGGGTTCGCGAAGCAACAGCACGAGCGACACCATCGGCGCAGCCGAAACCGGCCGCGGTGCCAGCTTCCGCCAGACCCAACGCCCGCCCGCCGCTCCCGCCGCTAGCACCATCAGCCCGTACAAATCGTGGCCACTCCCCTTCAGTGACCACGCCACCGGCAGCGTGACGGCGGCCACGGTCACCACCGCCGCGATTCGCTTGATCGAGGGGCCGCTGGCCGGGGCACTCGCTGGAGGCATCCGCGAAATATGCCCACGCCGCCGGGCCAACTGAAGCCAAAATTGCTCCGCACCCGCGGCTCGCCGAGCAACCGTCCTTGTGCCCGCGAGCCTCCCCCTCCATGCTCCCCCGATGCGCGCCCCTCGCTTTCCTCTGTTCCTTGCGTTGTTGCTGGCCGTCTCCGCCTCGCGTGGTTCCGCCGCCACCGTTCCGGCGACTGTCACCGTCGCCGCCGGCCAGAATCACCTCGGTTGGTCCGACGCCATCGTCCTGCGCAACGGCCTCGTCGAGGCCGTCGTCGTGCCATCGGTCGGGCGCGTGATGCAGTTCCGATTCCTCGGCGAAAACGACGGCCCATTCTGGGAAAACGAAAAACTCGCCGGCCAGCCCATGCCGAAGGAGCCGTGGAAGGCCGCCCACGGCAGCTTCGGCGGCGACAAGACCTGGCCGGCGCCGCAGAGCGCGTGGGACTGGCCGCCCCCCGATGTGTTCGACGCCGCCGTGCTCACAGCCCGCGTCAACGACGACCGCACCGTCACCCTCACCTCGCCGCCGAGTCCGCGCTTCGGCCTGCGCACCGTGCGCCGCATCTCGCTCGACGTCGCCGAACCCGTGATGCGGATCGAGACCACCTACGAAAAGCTCTCCGGCCCCCCGCTCGAGGTGTCCGTCTGGATCATCACCCAGCTCCGCGATCCCGTCGCGGTGTTCCTACCGGTGCCCGCGCAATCGATGTTTCCCACCGGCCTCGCGCCGCAGTGGACGCCGCCGCCGGGGGCGATGCAGCGCACGGGCGACCTGCTCCGGTTCATCCGCGACCCGGCCAAGTCCTACAAGATCGGCAACGACGCCCCCGCCATCGTCTGGGCCGGCGAAAAACAACTCCTGAAGATCTCCACCCCGCGCCCCGCCGGGGAGACGTATCCGGACGGCGGATGCACGGCCGAACTCTACGGCAACGCCGACCCGGTGCGCTACGTGGAACTCGAGACCGTCGGCCCCCTCAAGCGCCTCGCCAACGGCGAAACCCTCACCGCCACCAACACCTATCACCTCGCCCGCCGCACCGCCGCGGGCATCGAGGCCGACGTGCGCGCGCTCCTGGGGCGATGACCGCCGACCCGTCCCCGCCCGCCGAACCGCGCATGCACGAGTCCGTCCGCCTTCGCACCACGCAGACGCCGATCATCCCGGTCGTCGCCGATCTCATCCGCGCCCACCCCGGCACCATCTCCCTCGGTCAGGGCGTGGTGAACTACGGACCGCCGCGCGCCGCGCTGGAGCAGATCGCCCGGTTTCTCGCGGAGCCCGGGAACCACAAATACCAGCCCGTTTCCGGCATCCCCGCCCTCGTCGCCGCCATCGAGGAAAAACTCGCCGCGGAAAACGGTATCCCCATCGGCCCCGCCCATGGCAACCGCACCATGGTCACCGCCGGCGGCAACCAGGCCTTCATGAACGCCGTCCTCGCGATCGCCGATCCCGGCGACGAGTTCATCCTGCCGACGCCGTACTATTTCAATCACGAGATGGCGGTCACGATGGCCAGTTGCCGGCCCGTGCTCGTCCCCACCGACGCCAACCACCAGCTCGATCTCGCGGCCCTGCGCGCCGCGATCACGCCGCGCACCCGCGCGATCCTCACCGTCTCGCCCAACAACCCCACCGGGGCCGTCTATCCCGAGGCCGCCCTGCGCGCGGTCAGCGCCCTCTGCGCGGAACACGGCCTCTTCCACCTGCACGACGAGGCGTATGAATATTTCACCTACGAGGGCGCGAGGCACTTTTCCCCCGCGTCGATCCCGGGCTCGGCCGCGCATACGGTCTCCCTGTTCTCCATGTCGAAGGCCTACGGCTTCGCGAGCTGGCGCATCGGCTGGGTGGTCTATCC
>JAPLTR010000045.1 GCA_026398065.1 Verrucomicrobiota bacterium
GCCGGTGCCGCAGGCATCCTTGAGCCCGAGGACATCGTTCAGATGCAGACCCAACTCACGCGCATCGCGGTGGACGCCGCGTGGCGGTCGCGGCTGCGCGCCGCGGGGCTGGTCCGTGCCCAGGCATTCGACTGGCAGGCGGCTGCCGCCACGACCCTCGGGGTATATGCCCGGGCTGCGGCCCGCTTTGCGCCCTCGGCTCTCCCTGCCTCGACGCTCACGCCTCCCACCTTCTCCACGACCACTCATGAAACACGGTAAAAAAACGATTGTTCGGCGGTCCAGGAACGTTCCTGCTCCGCTCGCGGCCACGGCCCAATCCACCGTCACGAAGCCCCCCGCCCCGGCTTCTTCCACGGAATCGCTTCGCATCCTGCTGGTCGAAGACAGCGCGATGGACGTCGCCCTGATCGAGCACCAGTTGCGCGCCACCGGCCGCAAGATCGCGCTGACCAGCATCGAGACCCGGGCGCGTTTCGAAGCCGAACTCAACCGCCAGCCACCGCATCTGATTCTGTCGGACTATTCGTTGCCGGCCTTTGACGGCAAGTCGGCCTTGGAGATTGCCAAACGCCTCACCCCGGACGTGCCGTTCATCTTTGTCACCGGCACCATGGGCGAGGAGGTCGCCATCGACATGCTGAAGCAGGGTGCCACCGACTACGTGCTGAAAAGCCGTCTTAGCCGCCTCACCTCGGCGGTCAACCGCGCGCTCGCCGAGAGCGCGCAGCGCCGCGAGCACGAGCAGGCCGAGGAAAAACTCCAGCGCTCGCACGACCAGTTACGCGCCCTCACCGGCCATCTGCAGTTCGTTCGCGAGGAGGAGCGCACGCGCATCGCCCGCGAGGTCCATGACGAGCTTGGTCAGGCCCTGACCGGGCTCCGGCTCGACCTGTCCTGGCTCTCCGGCAAATTTCACGGCGCGCGCGCGCCGCAACGGAAGATCAAGACCATGTCCGCACAGATCGACGCGACCATCCAGGCCATCCGCCGGATAGCGACCGAACTCCGCCCCGGCGTCCTCGACAATCTCGGTCTGGCCGCCGCCATCGAATGGCAGGCCGCCGAATTCCAGGAACGCACCGGCATCCGCTGTGAGCTGAAAATCGAGATCACTGAGACCATGTGGGAGCGGGAGTTCAGCACCGCCTGTTTTAGGATTTTCCAGGAGACCCTTACCAACATCATCCGCCACTCCCATGCGACCCAGGTCGCCGTCTGTCTGTTTCAGGAGGGTCAGGACCTCCTTCTGACCGTGCACGACAATGGCCGCGGCATCACCGCCAAGGAGGTCACCCACGCCGGCTCGATCGGCCTCATGGGCATGACGGAACGCGCCGCCCAAGCCGGTGGCACGGTGCGCTTCTCCGGCGCACCCGGCAAGGGCACGACCGTCACCCTGCGCGTTCCCCTCGCCACCACGATCGCCTCACTGAGGAAGGTTTCATGAGGATCCTCATCGCAGACGACCACGCGGTCGTGCGGCAGGGGCTCAAGCAGATTCTCGCCGGGGCGTTCAAGCGCGCCTCGTTCGGGGAGGCCGCCAATTCGCAGCAGACCCTCGAGCGCGTGGCGAAGGAGCGCTGGGATGTCGTGATTCTTGACCTCACCATGCCCGGCCGCAGCGGCCACGAGGTCCTTCTGGAAATCAAGCGCGCCCACCCGCTCCTCCCCGTGCTCATCCTCAGCGTCCACCCGGAGGACCAGTTTGCCGTGCGTCTCCTGAAAGCCGGCGCCGCCGGGTACATGACCAAGGAAAGCGCGCCCGAGGAGCTCGTCGGCGCGGTGGGCAAGGCCGTCGCCGGCGGGCGCTACATCAGCCCGGGCCTGGCGGAAAAAATGGCCTCCTTGCTCGTGCAGGACGTGGAGGCCGCTCCGCATGAGGCGCTCTCCGACCGTGAGTTTCTTATCCTGCGCCTGATCGCGTCCGGAAAATCCGTCAGCATCATCGCGCGCGAACTCACGCTGAGCGTGAAGACCGTCAGCACCTACCGGGGCCGGCTCTTGGAGAAGATGGGGCTGACGAACAACGCCGAGCTCGTCCACTACGCGTTCCAGAACAATCTTGTCCCGCACAGCGCACCGCAGCTCGCCCCGGCTCCCGCCGCCCCTGCGCTTCCCGCCAAACCCGTCGCCCACCCGCGCCACGGACGGCGGATTTCCGCCGCCGTTCCCAGTCGCCCGCCCTCGCGCCGGCCCTTTAGCCCACTATGACTTCTCCTTCTGGCAAGCCTTCGCAGCCCGCGCCCTTCGACGCCTGGGCGGTATTCGATTTTTGGGTGCGCCGCTGGCGCTGGCTCGCCTGCTGGACCGTGGTCTTCGCGGTCGCCGGCGCCGGGGCCGCCCGGCTCAAATGGGGCCGGTCGTTCACCTCGACCGCGCAGCTCGTGCACTACGAGCCCTCGGCGATTGACGACACCTTTCACCCCCGCGCCCTCGCGACGCCCAGTCTAGTGCTGATGCTCCAGTCGCCCGGCCTGTTCGAAGCGGTCGGCGCACGCCTGCAGCCGCCGCTCTCCGCCAAGGATCTGGCGCTCCGCCTGCAAATCACGCTCGATCGCAACAACGACATCGTGACGCTCACGGCCGTCGGTTCCTCCGCCGAGCAGACGACCGGTCTCGTCAAACAGTTCTCCGACGCCGCCATTGCGTACACACAGACCATGCAGCGGGTCGAGGCGACCGAGGCCGGGGAA
Source organism: Verrucomicrobiota bacterium (assembly GCA_026398065.1). Lineage (GTDB taxonomy): Bacteria > Verrucomicrobiota > Verrucomicrobiia > Opitutales > Opitutaceae > GAS368. The sequence continues at coordinate 2,697 of JAPLTR010000045.1, forward strand.
AATGTCGCCCGCCAGCTCCTTCAGGTGGAGAGCGAAATCGCGGCCGCGCGCGCCGCCGTACCCGCTGCCAGTGTCGCGACCGTCGCCGCGCTGTCCGCGACACCCGAGCCCGTCGCCGCTCCGCCCAGCGATCTCCCCCAGCGCGTGCAGTCCGCCCGCGATCAATTGGACGACCTCCTCGTCCGCTATACCGACGCCCATCCCCTCGTGCGTGAACAGCGCGCCCGCCTCGTGGCGCTGGAGGACGTTCAACACCGTGCGCCTTCGTCCTCGTCGGCGCCTTCCGGCGCCGGTTCCCGTCCTGCGGCACCCGCGCTTTCCCCGGCCTTCTACGGCCGCATCACCCCCGAGGAAGTTGCCCTGGGTGAACGTTTCCGCAGTCTGGAAACCAATCGCGCGCTGCTCATCGGGCGCCAGCGAGCGATCCAGCCGTTCCGCGACGCCCCTCCCGGATATTTCCGCGTGCTCCTCTCCGGCGCCGCCAATCCCACCCTCCAGCACAACCACCGGCTGGAACTGGTCTTGTGCGCCTGCCTCGGCGCCTTCTTCGGCCTGATCGGGTCCGCCGGGCAGATCCTCCTCTCGGAGTTCCTCGACAATCGGATCAAGACCCGCGCCGACGTGCGTCGCGTCACCGGTCTGCCGCTCCTCGCCACGCTCGGCGACCTTCAAAAAATGAGCCCGGCCGACCGGGACCAATGGGCTTTCCGGGCCTGGACCGCGCTGCAAAGCCAGCTGAGCGTCTCCTCCAACCACGGCATCGTCTGCGGCATCACCTCGGCCCACAGTGGCGATGGCCGGTCAACGTGGATCGACCTCCTCGCCCGCGCCGCCGGCAATTGCGGTTTTCGCGTGCTCACCATCACCGCGCAGCCTTCGCCGGAGATCGCCGCCGAACTCGCCCGCCGCGATCGCCGCAGCGCGCCCACCGCCACGCCGTTCGCGAGCCCGGACAGCGTCGCGCTCACCACCAGCGTCCTGTCCACACCGGGCCAGATCGTCGAGCAGCTCTCCGGCGCTAGTTCCCTGCCACGCGTCGACATCCCTCTGCCCGGCTGGGTCTGGAACCTCGACCGCCGCAAACAATGGCATTCCGCCCTCGAGGCTTGGCGCACCATCGAGCACGTCGTCATCTTCGTGGAGCTGCCCCCCGCGTCCGTGGCCGAGACTGTCCTCTTGGCCGAGAACGTCCCCAACATCCTCTGGCTCGTCGACAGCAACCGCTCCGACGCCACCGAGACCCACGCCGAACTCGAGACCCTCCGCCACGCCCGCTGCAACCTCGTCGGCGCCGTGCTCAACCGCGAGCGCGCCGCCCCGCTGCGCGGCCGCTTCAGCCGCTGGTTCGGCGCCAGTGCGGCCCTGATCGTTGTCGGACTCGGTTCGGCGGTCCTTTCCCCTGGTCTGTCTGCCGCGGAACCTGCTCCCGTCCTCACCCCGGAGGCGGCGTTCTCCGTGACCGCCCCCACCGCGCGCGCCGACTGGCAAAAACGTCTCACGCTCGGCCCCGGCGATGTGCTGAGCTTTCACCTCTTCGGCTCCCCGGAACTCACGCGTGACGATGTTCCCATTGGTCCCGACGGGCGCGTGTCCTACCTCGAGGCGGAGAATCTCACCGCCGCCGGCCTGACCGTTGATGAGCTCCGCGAGCGCCTGAACGAGGAACTCGGAAAGTTTCGTCGCGCCCCGCAGGCTTTCGTCACGCCCCAGTCCTACCGCAGCAAGCGCTACTATGTCCTCGGCACCGTGGTGCAGAAGGGGATTTTCACGCTGGACCGCCCTCTCACGATCATCGAGGCGGTCGCGCGCGCGCGCGGTTTCGAGACCGGCCTCACGCAGGGCAATCTCGTGGAGACCACCGATTTCGCCCAAAGCTTTATCGGCCGCGGCGGACGCCGCCTTCCCGTGGACTTCGAGAAGCTGTTTCTCCACGGCGACCTGTCCCAAAACGTCACGCTCGAGCCCGGCGACTACCTGTATTTTCCCGCCGCGCCCACGGGTTCGATCCACGTGCTCGGCGCGGTGCGCGCGCCTGGCGCTGTCCCGTTTGACTCCGATACCAGCGTGCTCTCGGCCATCGCCACGCGCGGCGGCTTCACTCCCCGCGCCTGGAAACAACACGTGCTCGTCGTGCGCCAGTCCTCCACTCGACCCGAGGCCTTCAAGGTCGACGCCCACGGCGCCCTCGCCGGCAACGCCCCCAATCTCGCCCTTCAACCCGGCGATCTCGTCTACGTGAGCGACCGTCCTTGGATTCGCGTCGAGGAACTGCTCGACCGCGCCACCTCGGCGTTCGTCGAAGCCGCCGTCATCTCGTGGACGGGCGTGCACATCGGCCTCGGCGGGAGGTAACAGCATCCGTCGTCTCATGAACTCTCCTCTTTCCCTCCGTGCTCTGCTCACCCTCGCCGTCTGTGCCATCGCTGGGACGGGCTGTGAAAACCTTCCCTTGCCGGCCGCGCGGACCGGCGTGCCCACGAGGCCCATCGCGGCGCTCGCCGCCGTACAGCCCGCGCCGGTCGAACCACTCGATCCGGCCCTGCTCCGTCCCGATGAAAGCGCGTTCCGCCTCGGGCCTGGCGACCAGCTCGAGGTCGAGATGATCGGCGATGCCTCGACCCGCGCCACGGTCACCGTCGGCCCTGACGGGAAGATCTACTACTACATGCTTCCGGGCCTCGACGTCTGGGGCCTCACGCTCCCCGGGGCGCGCGCCCGTCTCGGCGAGGAGCTGAAACAATACATCCGGGAGAAACCCGTCGTCTCGCTGACCCTCCGCGTGGTCGCCAGCCAGCGCGTGTGGGTCCTCGGTCGTGTCAACAGCCCCGGCATCTACACGCTCGCTGGACCGACCACGCTGCTGGACGCCGTTTCCCAAGCGGGCGGGCTCTCCTCTTCCTCCGCCTTTGCCGCGCTTGCCGCCAGTGCGGGCGTGAGCAGTCCGTCTGGCAGTTCGTCGGAGGCCGCCGACCTCGCGCGCAGCTTTGTGATTCGTCGCGGCCGCGTGCTCCCGGTCGATTTCCAGCAGCTCCTGCACGATGGCGCCCTCTCGCAGAACATCTACCTGCAGCCGGACGACTTCATTTTCCTGCCCTCCGCTCGCACCCCGCAGGTGCACATCCTCGGCGCCGTCATCCAGCCGCACTCGGAGCGCATGACAGGCCCGCTTACCGTGGTCCAGGCCATCGCGCTGTCCGGCGGCACCGACCGCGAGGCCATTCTCTCGAACGTCGCGATCCTGCGCGGGTCGCTCGCCCATCCCCAGATCGCAATTGTCGCCGTTGACGAGATTCTGCTCGGTCGCGCCTCAGACGTGCGGCTTGAGCCGGGTGACATCGTCTTCGTCCCCTTTGCGCCCCAGCGCGTGCTCACGCGTTATGTGAATCTGATTCTCGACACCTTTGCGCGCACGGTCGGCGTCAACGCCGGGGCCCGCGTCATCTCGGGCGCCTCCGCGCCCATCGGGATCGGCGTGAATATTTCCCCGTAGGGAACACCGGCCAACCGGGCGCCCACCCCGGGCTCCGCCTCGTACGTGGTTACGCGCGCGCGGGCAGTCCCCTAAGCCTGCGGGCGATAGATCACCCAGCGCCGGAGCAGTGGCACTGCATGACAGAGTTCCCTGATCCGTGGAACCATCCAGCCGGTGCAAAAGCGATAGCCCTTCCACAGCTGCTCCGTCGGCACGAACGGAACCCGCAACGGGAGAAATTTCACTCGCACGAGTACGCTGAAGACATCGAAGCAGACCTGAATCTGCTCCCGGCTGAATTGCGGAAAATCGATGACTGCCTCCCGCCGCTCCACGTAGGTGGATTTGTCCGGCAACCAGTGATTTTCCTCACAGGTCCGGGCCAGCGACGTGCCCGGATAGGGCTGGTAGACGTAGCGAAACGGGATGATCTCCAGGCTCCGGCACAGCCGAACCGTTTGCAGGTGCAGTTCCATCGTCTCGAACGGTAGACCGATCATGACCTGCCCGTAGATTTCATCGATTCCCGCGTTCCGGCAGAGTTCCACGGTGCGCCGGATTTCCTGGTTGGTGTGGCCGCGGCCCAGCACCGATTTCCTGAACTGCTCGTCGCCGTGTTCGATGCCAAGCGCCACGCCTTTCGCACCGGCCGCCTTCAGGAGTTCCGCCATCGGCCGGCTCAGGGTTCCCGGCCGCAGATTGCAGTAAAAGGGAAATTTGAAGCGCTCCCGGTACCGCGTGAAGAACTCGCCAAACCACTCCCGGTTGAGGGTGATCGTGTCATCGTCGAAAAACAGAAAGCGAAACTTGAAACGATCCGCGTCGCGCTGGATCTCCTCGAGCGCCTTCTCCGGGCTGCGCAGGCGGTGATAGACGCCTTTGCCCCGATAGATGTCGCTGAGCGCGTGATTGGAGCAATAGGGACACCGAAAGCTGCACCCGCGGCTGAAGATCATCCGGTGCATGCCCGCCTGATCGTCGATCGCCCGCTGAGTTTCGGCCAGGTCGAGATCGGGAAAGGGCAGCACATCCAGATCGGCGATCAGCGGTCGCAGTTCGTTGCGAACCACCGCACCGCCGGTCCGCACCCACAGATTCGGAATGTGCGAATAATCGCGGCCGTCCTGCATCGCCTGCGCGAGATCCAGCAGCGGAAATTCCCCTTCGCCACGCACAATGGCGTCCAATTCCGGAATCTCGTCCAGGCAGTCGGGCTGGACCGTTGGATGGATTCCCCCGCAAACCACCACCGCCTTCGACACCGCTCGCACCTGCGGGATCACCCGCTTGAGCTGTTCGAACTGGCAACTGGTCGCCGCAAACGCGATCAGCTGTGGCGCGTCCGTCTCGATAGCCTGGCAAAGCCCGGCCACGTCCTCCAAGGAAGCCAGGTTTCGATAGGTGACCTGATGCCCGGCCTCCCTCAGCACCGCCGCAATGGAGCCGACGCCGCAGCTGTAGGAAGGCCCCAGCCCGATGGTCGGGTAGACAAGCACGATCTTCATGGTTTTGACCCGAAGACCGGTGCCTCGGAACAGGCGATCATCCTCGGTTCCCCCGCTCCAGACCATGGGGTGATACCCGCCCCGCCTACATCCGCGAAGGACAAACACCGACACGCTTTGCCGCTTTGTCCCACAGGCCCCCGTATCCAACATCTGACAACAGAATCAGACGGACACGGCTACCGGGCCCCGCGGCCTGCCGGTATGCTGTGGGTCTAATGTTCAAACCAACCGCTGCCTGGGCCTCCGCACTGGCCCTGTTCTGCCTCCTGGCCGTCACGACCGCCCGGAGTTCGCCCAGTGATACCGTGTGGGTCGACGACAGCGTTCCCGCCGGCGCCGTTCAGCTTTCCGACGAGATCGACACCTGGAACTGGACCGCATCCAACCCCGCTCCCGTCTCCGGCGCGCTCGCTCATCAGTCCGTCCTCGCCCCCGGCCTACACCAGCACTTCTTCAACTACGCGAACACGCCGCTCACCGTCGAGGCCGGCGACGTGCTCTACACGTACGTGTACCTCGACGCCTCCAATCCCCCTGCTGCGCTCATGGTGAGCTGGCACGCCGACGGCTGGGAACACCGCGCGTACTGGGGCGCCGACCTCATCAACTACGGCACGGCGGGCAGCGCGAGCCGTCGCTCGATGGGGGCCCTGCCCCCGACCGGTCGGTGGGTGCGCCTTGAGGTCCCGGCCAGCGAGGTCGGGCTGGAGGGCGTCGCCATCACCGGCATGGGGTTTTCGCTGTTCGACGGCCAGGCGACTTGGGACAAATCGGGCCGTTCCTCCCCCGCGCCGGTCCGCGCCGCCGCGCCGGGAGCCACCGATCTGGTTTGGTCCGACGACGCCGTGCCGGAAGGGGCCGCGTCCCTCTCCGACGGCCATGACACCTGGAACTGGACCGCGAGCAACCCTGCTCCCGTATCCGGTTCTTTCGTACACCTGTCCGACCTCGCCGCCGGCCAGCACGAACACTTCTTCAACTACGCCGCCATCCCGCTCACCGTGGGCCCGGGCGAGGTCCTCTTCGCCTACGTCTTCCTCGACGCCGCCACCCCGCCCACCGAGATCATGCTGAGCTGGAACGCCGACGGCTGGGAGCACCGCGCCTACTGGGGCGCCAACGCCATCAACTACGGCCTCGACGGCAGCCCCGGCCGCCGCTTCATGGGCGCGCTGCCGGCCACCGGCCAATGGGTCCGCCTCGAGGTTCCCGCCAGTCAGGTCGGCCTCGAAGGCGCGACGATCACCGGCATGGGTTTCTCGCTCTTCGACGGCCGCGCCGCCTGGGACAAGACCGGCAAGGCACTCATCAGCACCGAGACGCCCGCGTCCGTCATTCCAGTCGTGGTCGTTCCACCGGTCACGCCGGAAGTCGTCGTCGTTCAGCCGCCGGCCACCACCACCCCGGCCGTCACCCCGACCGGCAACATCGCGGCTGCGGTGCGCACCCAAAACATCGATGGTACCGCCCTCCAGCTGGCGCAGCCCGGCGACAGCCTCCTCCGCGTGCTCTCCCAGGCGCTCCTCGAACTCAAGCTGATCGACACCAAGTCCGCCGGCACCGGTCCGCTGAAGCAGTGGAACTTCGTCAACGCCAGCGGCCAATTCTCTGCCCCCGCCGCCGCCAAATTCTCGGTGCTGGTCGACGGCCGCTCGGTTTCCGTGCAAACCGTCGGCTTCAAGCGCCGCGTTCTTTCCGCCCCGCTGCTCAATTACGACCTGCGCGTCGAAAACAGCCTTTATCTCCAGCTCGCCTCCCCCATCGCCGACGGCCAGCTCGTGCAGGTGACGAACCCCGACGGCTCGCTGTGGCCCGCGAGCACGATCTTTCAGGCGCTCACCAGCCCCCAGCGCTACAGCCCCGCGATCCACGTCAACCAGGAGGGCTACGTCCCGTCCCTCCCGAAGAAGGCAATGGTCGGCTACTATCTCGGCGACCTCGGTGAAATGAACCTCTCCGCCTCTTCCGCGTTCACCCTGGTCGATGCCCGGACCGGAGCGGTCTCCTACACCGGCGTGCTCACCTCGCGTCAGGATGTTGGATACAACATTTCCCCCGCCCCCTACCAGCAGGTCCTGCAGGCCGACTTCAGTGCCTTCACCATCCCCGGCGAGTATCAGCTCCAGGTCGCCGGCCTCGGCGCCTCCCTGCCCTTCCTCATCAACGACGGCATCGCGATGGGTTTCGCCCGCACCTACGCGCTCGGTCTCTATCACCAGCGCTGCGGCTCGGCCAACGTCCTTCCCTTCACCCGCTTCGTCCACGAGTCCTGCCACGTCGCCCAGGCGCAGATTCCGGTGCAGGCCGACCCGCAGTTCGCCTTCACGTGGGCCACGATCGCCAGCTACGGCGGCGAGGCCGGCGCGGACAATCCCGTCCAGATCGCCCCCAAGCTCACCACCGAATCCGCCCAGCTCTATCCGTTCGTCAACAAGGGGACCGTCGATGTCTCCGGCGGCCACCACGACGCCGGCGACTACAGCAAGTACACCAGCAACAGCGCGGAGCTGATCCACTACCTGATGTTCACCGTCGACTCGATCCCCGGCGTCGCGGCGATGGACAATCTCGGCCTGCCCGAGAGCGGCGACGGCATCAGCGACGTCCTCCAGGAGGCGAAGATCGAGGCCGACTACCTCTCCAAGCTCCAGGACGCCGACGGCGGCTTCTATTTCCTCACGTATCCAAAAAACCGTGAATACGAGTCCGGCACGCAGCCTGACCACGGTGACGCCCAGGTGGTCTGGCCGAAGAACACCTCCGTTACCGCCGCCGCCGTGGCCGCGCTCGCCGAGTGCGCCTCGTCGCCCCTGATGAAGAAGCACTACCCGGCCTCCGCCGCGAAGTACCTGCAGCAGGCGCAGCTCGGCTGGCAGTTTCTCGCCGCCGCCATCGCCAAACACGGCAAGGCCGGCGCCTACCAGAAGGTCACGTTCTACAGCGACCACTACACCCACGATGACGAACTCGCCTGGGCCGCGTGCGAGATGTTCCTCGCGACGGGCGACCCGCAGTACCAGCAGAAGCTGTTCGCGTGGTTTCCCAATCCGTCCGACTCCTCGACCTTCCGCTGGGGCTGGTGGCGCATGTCGGAGTGCTATGGCAACGCGATCCGCAGCTACGCCTTCGCCGCGCGCAGCGGCCGCCTGCCTAAGAGCGCGCTCGACGCCGCCTACCTCGCCAACTGCGAGAGCCAGGTCGTCGCCGCCGGTGACGATGTCCTCGATTGGTCCGCGAAGAACGCCTATGCCACCCCGTTTCCCATCGCCACGAAGCGCGTGCGCGGCGCCGGCTGGTACTTCTCCCTCGACCAGGCCTCCGACCTGGCGGTCGCCTACCAGGTCGATCCCAAACCCGCGTACATCGACGCCCTGCTCGGCGCGATGAACTACGAGGGCGGCACCAATCCCGTCAACGTCACCTACCTCACCGGCCTCGGCCTCAAGCGCCAGCGCGAGATCGTCGACCAGAATTCCCAGAGCGACCGTCAGGTCCTCCCGCGCACCGGCATCCCGCTCGGCAACATCCAGGCGAGCTTCGACTACCTGCAGAAGTACGGTTCGGAACTGAGCGCCCTGTCCTACCCGAGCGACAACGCCACCACCGCCCCGTATCCCTTCTACGACCGCTGGGCCGACACGTTCAACGTCACCACCGAGTTCATCGCCGTGAACCAGGCCCGTGGTTTTCTCGCCACCAGTTTCCTCGCCACCCAGACCGCGAGTGCAACCACGGCGTGGAAGTCCGCTCCGGCCCAGATCACCGTGCCCACGTCCACTGCGCTGCTCGATGCGCCGGTCACGCTCACCGTGCAAGTCCCCGGCCTGGACATCGCGGGCGCCCGCATCGTGTGGGAGGCCCGCGACCAGGAGCCCGCCTTCGGCTCCACCTACACGATCTCGCCAAAGAACAACGGCGCGCAATGGGTCGAGGTTGAAATCGAGTGGCCGGATGGCCGCCGTGCTTTCGGCGCCAGCAGGTTCCTGGCGAACAGCCCCGTCGTCACCTGGGTGGCGGGCGCCCTCCCCGCGGGCGCCATTCCCGGGAGCGGCGGTGGCGACAGCTGGAACTGGTCCGCGACCAACCTCCCCTCCGGGCTCACCGCGCTCTCCCATACCTCGAGCATCGCTTCCGGCGTCCACGAGCACTGGTTCACCGCCGCCGCTGCCACGCTGGAAGTCAGCGCCGGCGATACCCTCTACGCCTGGGTTTATCTCGACCCCATCAGTCCGCCGAAGGAGATCATGCTGATGTGGCACGATGGCAAATCGTGGGAGCAC
>JAPLTR010000806.1 GCA_026398065.1 Verrucomicrobiota bacterium
CAACCAGGTGATCGTCACCCCGACCGCCGCGTTCCTGTTCACGGCCAACGGCCGCGCCCAGTTCCCTGATGCGATTGTCCGTGACAACACGCTCGGCAATCCCGGTCCGATCCTGCGTGTCAATACCGTCCCGTCCAACAATCCGCTGGCCTACCAGCTCTACCGCGGCATCGACTTCGGCGTGAAATACGCGCTGCGCAACACGCGCGCCGGCGATTTCCGTTTCGGCGCCGATGTCACGCAGATCATCAAGGCGGGCACCGACAACGGTCTCGGCGCCGGCTTCTTCGACAACACCGGGTACTACTTCAATCCCCGCTGGAAGGCCACCGCCAGCACCTCATGGAGCTACAAGGACTATGGCGCCTCGATCACTGGCGACTACACCCATCACTACTACAACGACAACTACACGGCCCAGGGCTGGGGTGAGAATCCCTACACCCTGTTCAGCACCAGCGTCCGCTACAGCGGCCTCTGGAACAGCACCATCAGCATCGGTGCGAACAACGTGTTGAACAACCGTCCGCCGGCCAACGGCCGCGAGACGACGGGCTTCGACCCCAACGCCTATGGCGCGGGGGCCCTCGGTCGTTTCCTGTACATCCGCGTCCGCAAGGACTTCTAAGCGCGTCGCCGCGCGGCTTGTCTCCCTCATCGCGAGCGTGCCCCTTCGGGGGCACGCTCTTTTTCTAAAACCTTGTCCTTTCGCCCCTCCGTTTTCCGCTCCATGAAGCGCTCCTTCCTGTTTCTGGTCCTCGCCCTGCCTCTTCTCGCCGCCCAGCCCTCCGCCGCTCCCGCACCCGCTTCGGCCGGTCCGGTGGCCGAGTTGCCGGTGCAGACTTTTTTCCAGGCGCCCACGATCACGTCGCTCACCTTTTCGCCCAACGGCAAATACATCGCCTGTCTCGTCCCCTACGAGCACCGGATGAACCTCGCGGTCATCGACCTCGAGAAACACACGAAGAACCTCATCACCAATTTCAAGGACAGGCAGGCCACCGCTCCGTTTTGGGCCAACAACGACCGGATCCTGTTCCGCGTCGACGACGATGGCATGGAGTCCTTCTCGCTCTATGGCGTCAATCGCGACGGCTCCAACCCGGGAATTCTCTCCTCCGGCTACTCCAAGTTCGGCACGATGGACGAGGCCAACGCGCGTTTCAACCGGGTCCTCCGCCGTCTGCCCAACGACCCGAAAAACATCCTCGTCCTCGCCAATCTCACCTATCGCGACCGGCCCGACGTGGCGTTGATGAATCTCAAGACCGGGGAGATGACGAAGCTGGTCGAGGCGCCGGGCAATACCGGCGGCTATGTCCTCGATCACGACAACCGGGTCCGCATTTGCGCGGTTCAGGATCACGGCGTCACCAAGGTGCTCCATCGCAGCGGCGGTCCGAAGTCGGACTGGGAGGTCCTGACCACCCACGACAAGAAGGCCCCCGGCTGGATGCCGGTCGCCTTTGCCGAAAATAACGACACGCTGCTCGTCGCCGGCCGGTTTGGCGGTGATCGGGCGGTGATCCGCCGGTACGACCTCAAGACCCGCCAGCTCGGCGAGATCGTCTGTCAGGACGACATCTACGATACCACGACCGAGGCTTCCGACTACAATCCGTATCCGCTGAGCGACGCGATCTTTGACCCCGTGAAGCGCCAGACGGTGGGCTTCGCCTATCGCACCGAGAAGGCCAAAGTGGTGTGGTTCGACGAGGAATTTGCCCGCCTGCAAAAACAGATCGACGCCTCGCTCCCTGACACCGCCAACTTCCTGCTGACGGCTTCGCCCGACGGTTCGAAACTGCTGATCATTGCCCAGAGTGACCGCGATCCCGGCGTGTACTACCTCTTCGACCGCGAGAAAAAGAAAATCGAGGAGCTCGCCGTTCGCATCCCGGGGATTGATCCCGACAAGATGGCCCCGATGAAGCCGATCACCTTCACCTCCCGCGACGGACTCACAATTCATGGCTACCTCACTTTGCCCGTGGGCCGCCCGGCGAAGAATCTCCCGTTGATCATGCACCCGCACGGTGGCCCCTACGGCATCCGCGACGACTGGGTTTTCAACGCCGAGGTGCAGTACTACGCGAATCGCGGTTACGCCGTGATCCAAGTCGACTACCGTGGCTCCGGCGGCTATGGACGCAAGTTTGAGAAAACCGGCTACCACAAATGGGGCCTGGAGATGCAGAACGACCTCACCGATGCCGTGAAATGGGTCATCGCCCAGGGTATCGCCGATCCCGAACGCGTGGTCATCAGCGGCGCCAGCTACGGCGGCTACGCCACGATGGCCGGCCTGACCTTCACGCCCGAGCTGTACTGCGCCGGCATCAACTACGTGGGCGTGACCAATCTCTCCACGCAGTGGGGGAAGTACAAGGGCACCGACGACCAGCTCAGCCAGGTGCACGAGCTCTTCGGCGACATGGACAAGGCCGCCGACCGCAAGCGGGCCTACGACACCTCGCCCTGTAATTTCGCCGATCGCATCCGCGTTCCGGTGCTCATGGCCTACGGCAAGAACGATCCGCGCGTGAATATCGACCAGGGCTACGACATGGAGTCAGCCCTCAAGAAGGCCGGCAAAACCTACGAGATGGTGATCGAAGGCGATGAAGGCCACGGCTTCCGCAAGGAGGAGAAGCGCATCGCCTTCTTCACCAAGGTGGACGAGTTCCTGAACCGATACGTCGGCACCAAGGCCAAGGTGAAGGTCGGCCCGACCGAGGTCATCGATATGCCGGCCAAGGCCGGCGGCAAATAACCGCACCGAGTCGGCGGCGAGGCGGACAGCGGCCCAAGGGTGGCTGTCCGCCTTCGCCGGCGTCACGGCCTTGCGCTTGGCGGGCCGCGCGGTTTCGTTGGAGGGAGTGAGCCTCGTCCGCCACATCTTCATCTCGTCCGGCCATAATTTCTTTGGCCGTCACGGACAGCCCGCCGGCGACCATCCGGCGAACGATGTCGCGCGAGTGAAGTGCCGCGCGGGCTGGGGCCTCGAGGGCGACCGATTTTACGGCTACCGTCCGGGGTACAAGGGTCAGGTGACGTTCTTCGCGTGGGAGACCCTCCTGGAGGCGCGGGAGAAATTTGGCCTGCCCGCGCTGTCGCCGGCGGTGTTCCGCCGCAACCTCGTCGTGGAAGGCATCGACCTCGCTGCGATGCTGGAGCGCCGCTTCACGCTCGGCGGGGTGGAGTTCGAGGGTACGGGGGAGGCGCGACCGTGCCACTGGATGAACGACGTGGTCGCGCCCGGCGCCGAAGACTGGCTCATGGGCCGCGGGGGCCTGCGCGCGAAGGTCCTGAGCGACGGCGAACTCCTTGCGGGACCGGTGGAGCTGTGGCTGGCGCAGGAAGTCTCCTGAGCGCTACGGTAAGCGCGCCCGCAGCCACGCGATCCCGCCGGCCTCGTCGGCAAACGCACCGTCGAGCTGGGCCTCGAAGGCGGCGTCGAGCAGGCGCTTGAACTCGGGCCCGGGTTTCTGGCCGAGCGCGATCAGATGACGACCGAGGACCAGCGGGCGCGGGCCGGTGTCGGCGAGCGCGAGGCTGTGCGCGCGGGCGACGAGTTCGTCGATGCGAAGGTGAGTCTCCGGGGTGGTGAGAGGCGGCCGGCCGTTGCTGTCGGCCCGCATCACGGCGGCGAGATCGTCGATGGTCGCGGGTGAGAGGCGGCGCGCGAGGCGTCGCACGCTCGTGTCGGAAAATGTCGTCTGACCGTGATGGTGCGCGAGGTGATTGACCACGAGCGCGGCCACCGGCGCGTCGAGTTCGCGCAGCGCGCCGATGCGGCGCAGAAACACTTCGGCGATGGGACCGCCCGCCGCCTCGTGGCCCGGGCTCGTCCAGCGGAGCTGGCCGCGTTTCTCCTCGCGCCGCGTGGTTGCCGGTTTGGCGAAATCGTGCGCGAGCACGGCAAACATCAGCAGCCGCCGACGCGCGGTGCCTGACGGCGCCCATTCCGGCAGCGCCACGAGGGCATTGAGGCAGTGCTGCGTGTGCGTGAAGACATCGCCCTCCGGATGCCAGTCCGGCTCCTGGGGGGTGCCGCGCAGCGCGGCGATCTCCGGGAAGTGTTTCAGCCAGCCCGTTTCCTCCAGCACGGTGAGGCCGCGGCTGGGCACCGCGGACTTCGTGGCCCACTTGTCCCACTCGCCCCAGACGCGTTCGAGTGGGAGCTCGGCGTAGGTGCCGGCGATGCTCCGGCTCAGCGCGGCCGTCTCGGGCGCGAGCGTGAAATCGAAGCGCGCTGCGAGCTGCATCGCGCGCAGCACGCGCAGCGGGTCTTCGGTGAAGGCCGCGCTGGTGTGTCGCAGCACGCGGGCCGCCAGGTCGCGCCGGCCCCCATGCGGATCGATGATCTCGCCGGTGAACGGGTCGCAGGCGAGCGCGTTGACGGTGAAGTCGCGCCGGGCCGCCGCCTCGGCGTCGCTCAACTCCGGATCGGGCGCGACTGCGAAGCCGCGATGGCCCGCGCCGGTTTTCGATTCGCGGCGGGGCAGCGAAAAATCGTACTCCTCGCCCGTGGCCCGGCTGCGCACCTTGATCACGCCGAAGCTGCGGCCCACGACGTCGGTCGCGCCAAACGGATCGAGCGTGCGCTGGAGCGTCTCGAAGTCCACGCCGCCCACCTCCACGTCGAAATCCTTCGGCGCCAGGCCGAGCAGCCAGTCGCGCACGCCGCCGCCGACGAGCCGCGGCCTGCCCACGCGCCGGACGGCCTCCAGCATCGCCCGCAGGTCGTCGGGCAGGTGCAACTCGCGGGGAGGCGTCATGCTTTTTTCGCCAACGAAGCGGCGAAGACGAAGAGCCAGCCGACGACGAAGCATGATCCGCCCAGCGGCGGCACCGCACCTTTGAACCAGATGGGGGAAGCGCTCGTGAGCGACATGATATACAAGGCGCCGGAAAACAGGACGATGCCCATGCTCCAGAACCGTGCGGCCCAGAGGATCCGGGCCGCGCCCGCGCTGCCGCCCGCATTCAGCCACGCCGCCGCCGCGAGCAGTGCAACCGTATGGGTGAGTTGATAAAAAACCGCCGTTTCCCACCGGTCACGCGTACCGAGCTCGGTGAGCGTGGCCCGGAGCGCATGCGCGCCGAAAGCGCCGAGGCCGACGCCGGTGGCGCCAAACAGACCGGCGGCCAGGAGCGGAAAACGGGGCGGAGTGGACATTCAGCGACGTTTGCACAAAGAAAACGGGAAACAAGCGCGATGCGCGCCACTACCGAGGTATCAGCCTGCCTGACTGTTCGGGCACGAGTTATTCACAACCCAAAACAGGGGTTGACACTCCTTCGCGAAACCTCACCTTTTGGCCTCTTTTCTCATGAAAACGTTCCTCGCCAAGAAGGAGACTGTGCAGCCCAAGTGGTATCTGATCGATGCCGAGGGTGCTGTGCTCGGTCGTCTCGCCGTCAAAGCCGCCAACATTATCCGCGGTCGTCACAAGGCTGCTTACACCCCTTCCGTCGACAACGGCGATTTCGTGGTGATCATCAACGCCGAAAAAGTCGCCCTCACCGGCAAGAAGGAAGTCCAGAACGAGTACATGTTCTTCTCGGGCTTCGTCGGCGGCGAGAGCTACCGCAAGCTTTCCGAGCAGCGCGAGCGCCATCCCGAGTTCATCATCGAGCACGCCGTCAAGGGCATGCTCCCGAAGAACCGCATTGCCAACAAGATGCTCACCAAGCTCCGCGTCTTCGCGGGCCCGAAGCACACGCACGAGGCCAACAATCCCGTTAAGATCGCCGTCTGATTTTTTGATTAGAACATGAGCACCACCGCCCCCGCCAACATCTTCCTCGGCACCGGCCGTCGCAAAACCTCGACCGCCCGTGTGCGCATCACCGAAGGTACCGGCAAGCTGACCGTCAACGGTCGCACCTTCGACAGCTACTTCTCCCACGAGAATTTCTCCAAGCAAGCCTACGCCCCCCTCCTCACCGTCGACCTTCGCGAGAAGATCGACGTGACGGCCAATGTCGCCGGTGGCGGCGTCGCCGGCCAGGCTGGTGCGGTGGCCCACGGGATCGCCCGCGCCCTCCAGAAGATGAACGCCGAGCTCCGCCCGGCGCTCAAGAAGGCCGGCCACATCAAGCGCGATCCCCGCGCCAAGGAACGTAAGAAGCCCGGTCAGCCCGGCGCTCGCAAGCGCTTCCAGTTCTCGAAGCGTTAATCGCGCTTCGGCTTGGAGCCGAACAAGTTTCACGCTAAGCAAACCCTGCTTTATCGAACCGTCCGCCTCACCGCGGGCGGTTCTTTTTTTGGCTGCTGGAGGCGGGGATGGAGGGAGAGACGTTCGCATCCTGCGAGCCGGAAGGCGATTCGTCGGGCGATGGGGCCTCCGGCGGGGACCATCTTCGGAGTGGCGAAATGGAACGTTACGTGCTTAGTTGAGGGACCGTGATGAAGTCCTTCTTCCGCCGCGCGCTTACCCCCACCGCTGTTTTTCTCGCCACCGCCGCCCTCGCCCAAGCCCACCCCGGGCACGGTGACCACGATTTTACCTGGGACTTCACCCATCTCGCCGCGAATCCCGGCGCGACGATTTTGTGCTTCGGCCTGCTCGCCGCGGTTGCGTGGGGAGTGTTGAAACTCACGCGTCCATCCACCCCGTCGCTTCAGCCGATCCGGGTGCGGACCGACGACTCGCGCCGCGGGCGTTGATCAAAGTTTTCGTGGATCGCAGGTGAGCCGCGGAAAATAGGCCGAAAGAATCTTTCGCGCCTCGCGCAGACCGCGGCGCAACCGCACGCCGTCGCGCGCGACGAATTTGAGGCTCCAGCCGCCGCGCCGCAGTGCACTTACGCCCACCCACAGCCCTTCGCCGTGGAGGGCGCTCACCGCTGTGCGCCACTCCGAATCGGTCGCACGCTCGGCGGCGATGAGCACGGCGTTGCCGAAACAGGCGCCCGGCCCTGAGCCCGCCAGCGTGGCGAGCGCACGGAGGCCGTCGCCGGTCTGCTCGAAACGCTCGCGCAAGATCAGTTCGCCCCCCAGGCGCACGGTGGTTTCGAGACAGAGGCGCTGCCACTCCCACGCTTCACCATGTGCGACCCGCCCCGGCATGAGGAGATCGGCGAAAAACATCTCCCCGCCCGGCGCGACCTCGACCGTCGTGCTTTGGTGATAGCTGCAACCGCGATGTGGTACCAGCGGCTCGGGCATGACCTCGAGCCACCCGCCGGGCGCGATGATAAAATGCTGCCGGCACGCGGCGGCGCCGTCCTTCATCTTGAAGACGCGGCTCGCGCTCGGCGTCGTCACGAGGAGCGCCGCGTCGGGATCGACGGCGATGTCCGATTCCAGCCGATCTCCGGAAAGGATCCCCGCGGTGGGATTTACCACCTGGACGATCAGTACTCGTGCGTCCGCATCCCAGTACGGTTTGCTCAGATGATACGGCGCGCGAAACGACTGTTCCGCCAGCACGGTGCGCCCATGCGCACGGGTGGCGGCCCGGAGGGCGAGGTGTCCGGAAAATTCGCTCATGGGTGCTTTCGGGCGAGGATCGCAACGTGCCCGCGGCCCTCGGTTTGATCGCGCTCGCCAAGCTCCACGGCGAAACCGGCCTCGCCGAGCAGTGCGGTGACCTCCTCCGGCGTCCACGAGCTGTAGTAAAACGTTTCGCCATGCATCCGGTCGGTGAAGCCCGGATCGCCGGTCCCGCCGCTCGACAGCAGGAGCCGACCGTCCGGCATGAGCCAGCGCGCGAACTTCCGGTAGATTTCCGCGTGATGCCGGCGGTCCACGTGAAACAGCGAATCCCACGCGACGATGGAGGCGAATGTTTCTGTCAGCTCGACGGACTCCAACTGCGCCTGCACCAACCGCGCCGCGGGCACGGTCTTTTGGGCGAGAGCGAGCATCGCCGCCGAGCCGTCCACGCCCGTGACAACATACCCGCGCGCGATCAGGTGCTCCGCGATGGGCCTGCCGGTGCCGCAGCCGAAGTCGAGCACCCGCGCGCCGGGTCGAACGCCGTCGAGCAAGCGGTCGAGATAGCGCTTTTCGCGCAGCGCGGTCGAGCGGTCGGCGAAGAATTTTTCGGCGATGCGATCGTAGGCGGCGGGGACGTCGACCTTGGCGGTCATCGACGGACGTCGGCGAGTGGCTTCTTGCCGAACAACACCTCGCGCTCGATCCATGCGATCACGGCGTCGAGGTTATGCTCGCGCTTCAGATCGCAAAACAGGAATGGCCGCGTGCCGCGCTGCACCTTGGCATCGCGGTCCATCACGCCGAGGTCGGCGCCGACGAGCGGGGCGAGGTCGATTTTGTTGATGATGAGCAGATCGCTGAACCGGATCGCGGGGCCGCCCTTGCGTGGGATCTTGTCGCCCTCGGCCACGTCGATCACGTAGATGAACGCGTCGACGAGCTCGGGCGAAAACGTGGCCGTGAGATTGTCGCCGCCGCTCTCGACGAGGAGGAGATGGAGATCGGGGAACTTCGCCTCGAGCGCGCGGCAGGCCTGCTCGTTCATCGTGGTGTCGTCGCGGATGGCGGTGTGCGGGCAGCCGCCCGTCTCCACTCCCGCGATACGGTCGGCCGGGAGCGCGCTGTGCTTGATGAGAAACTGTGCGTCCTCGGAGCAGTAGATGTCGTTGGTCACGACGGCCATCGAGTAGCGCTCGCGGAGACGCTGGCAGAGCTTGAGGCAGAGCATGGTCTTGCCAGAGCCGACGGGGCCGCCGATGCCAATGCGGGGGGAGCGGGTCATGGGATTTTCAATTTGGGATTCTCTATTTTCGATTGAGGAATCAGGAGATAAACATGCGGGCGTCCGCGGTCTCGTGGCGGGCGGCGGCGATGTCGAGCCAGGGGTTGAACCAGCCGATGTCGTCGAACGCGGTGGCCTCGGCGGCGGCGATGAGCTCCGGCGCCGCGCCGAGCGCCTCGGTGAGGAGGGACTGCGAGGCGTTCTGGCCGAGGCGGAGGATCTTCATCGCGGCGGAGAGGAGCGAGGAGAGCGTTGCATACGAAATCCCGGCAAGCACGGCGGCGAGCGGCGCACCGAGCACGCGGCCTTCCAGCGCGGCGGAGACGGCGGCGGAGTGGGGCCATGCGGAGGCGGTGGCCCGCGTGAGGTACTCCTGCGCGAGCGGATGGGCCCGCAGTGTGGCCATCAGTTCGGCGCGCTGGCGCCCGATGTTTTCGGAGGCGGTGCGGGCTTCGCGCGCGGTCTTGAGCGCGGAGGAGAGCACGCAGAGTTCGCCGAGGCGCGGCCAGTCGGTTTCGCCAAACGCGCGCCACGCGTGCGCGGCGAGCGGCAATTCGGTGTGCCGCAACGCAGGCAGGGCGGAAAGGAAGATGAAGTCGCGGAGCGTCGCGCGGTCGCGCACCACGCCCTCCTGCACGAGCGGTTCGAGGCCGAACGAGTGTGAGTAGCTGCCGGTCGGGTAAAAGGAGTCGCCGGCCTGCAGCAGGCCGACGAGCCACGCCGCGTCAGTGCTTGTGGCTGGGGCCGAGGTCATGGGTGGGCTGTACGCCGCGGGCGAAGCGGCCTGGGCGGAAGATGGCGGTGGTCTGCTTGAAGGGGACGTTTAAGCGGTCGAGGAGCTGGCGCACGGCGGGTTCGTCGGGCGCGAGCAGGCGGGTGAGTTCGGCGGAGAGTTCGAGGTGCAGATTGCCAATGGCCCAGCCGATGCCCGCGGCGGCGGAGGGTGCGACGTCGAGGGAGATTTCCACGACGGCCTCGGGATGCTGTTGCACCATGTAGCGCGCAGTGGCCGATTGAAAAAACGTTTCGCCGTGTTTGAGCGGCTTTTCGAGTTCGAAGCCAAATTCCGTGCCGTCCTCCGCCGTGCCGCGCCAGATGCGTTTCGCGAGCGTGAGGCGCTCGACGCGGAGGGCGATTTCGGGGAGCGAGGAATCTGCCGACGCGAGCGGGCCGGAAACGAGCTGCATGAGCGGAGCAAAACAGTCGGGCGGACTCAGAACAGAAAATACCGCTGCGCCATGGGCAGGACTTTGGCGGGTTCGCAAGTGAGGATGCGGCCGTCGGCCTTGACCGTGTAGGTCTCGGGGTCGACTTCGATCTTGGGCATGGCGTCGTTGAGGACCATGTCCTTCTTGCCGACCTTGCGGCAGCGCTTCACGGGCTCCAGGCGGCGGGCGAGGCCGAGGTCGGCGAGCTTGCCTTTCTTGAGCGACGCTTCGCTGACGAAGGTGATATTGGTCGAGGCGAGGGCCTTGCCGGCCGCTCCGAATTGCGGGCGGTAGAACGTGGGCTGCGGCGTGGGGATGGAGGCGTTCGGATCGCCCATGTTGGCCCACGCGATGAAGCCGCCCTTCAGCACGGTCTCGGGTTTAACGCCGAAGAGCGCGGGCTTGAAGACGACGAGGTCGGCGAGCTTGCCGACTTCGATCGAGCCGACGATGTGGCTGATGCCGTGAGCGATCGCGGGATTGATGGTGTATTTCGCGAGGTAGCGGAGCGCGCGGAAATTGTCGGCGGCGGGATGCAGCTTGCCGCGCGGATCGGCAAGGCCGCCGAACTGGGTCTTCATCTTGTGCGCGGTCTGCCACGTGCGGATGATCACTTCGCCGATGCGGCCCATGGCCTGCGAGTCGGAGGACATCATCGAAATCGCGCCGAGATCGTGCAGGCAGTCCTCGGCGGCGATGGTCTCGGGGCGGATGCGCGACTCGGCGAAGGCGACGTCCTCGGGAATCTTCGAATCGAGGTGGTGGCAGACCATGAGCATGTCGAGATGCTCGTCGATGGTGTTGACTGTGAAGGGGCGCGTCGGGTTGGTGGAGGAGGGGAGGACGTTGGGCTCGCCGCAGACGCGGATGATATCGGGGGCGTGCCCGCCACCGGCGCCCTCGGAGTGAAACGTGTGGATGGTGCGGCCCTTGAAGGCGCGGATCGTGTCGTCCACGTAGCCGGACTCGTTGAGCGTGTCGGTGTGGATCGCGACCTGGACGTCGAGTTCGTCGGCGACGCCGAGGCAGACGTCGATGGCGGCGGGCGTGGTGCCCCAATCCTCGTGGAGCTTGAGGCCGATGGCGCCGGCGAGAACCTGTTCGCGGAGCGGGGCGGCGGTGCCGCAGTTGCCCTTGCAGAGGAAGCCGAGGTTCATCGGGTAGGCTTCGGCGGCCTCGAGCATGCGGTGCATGTTCCAGCGACCGGGGGTGCAGGTGGTGGCGAAGGTGCCGTGCGCGGGGCCGGTGCCGCCGCCGAACATCGTGGTGATGCCGGCGCTGATGGCCTCGTCGATCTGCTGCGGGCAAATAAAATGAATGTGGGTGTCGATGCCGCCCGCCGTGATGATGTGGCCCTCGCCCGCGAGAACCTCGGTCGCGGCGCCGACGATCATCGGGTTTTTCTTCTTCGTCTTCGGGTCGACATAGACGGAGCCGAGACCGGACTGGATGCCGGGATTGCCGGCGTGGCCGATGCCGACGATCACGCCGTGCTTGATGCCGATGTCGGCCTTGATGACGCCGAGGATGGGATCGAGGATGAGGGCGTTGGTGATGACGAGATCGAGGCACTCGGCGTCAAGCGCGGTGGGCGACTGGCCCATGCCGTCGCGGATGACCTTGCCGCCGCCGAACTTGATCTCGTTGCCGTAGCCTCCCCCCTCGGCGATGAGGTCACGCTCGACCTGGACGAAGAGATCGGTGTCGGCGAGGCGCACGCGGTCACCGACGGTGGGGCCGAACATCTCGGCGTATTGGCGGCGGCTTAACTTGAGGGGCATCGGACGAATGGGTTTTAAGTCACAGAGTATGCGGAGGAGGCACAGAGGTCACAGAGCCGGGAGATGACTCAGCGGGCTTTGGATTTCTTCTTCGCCGCCGGAGTCTTCGGCTTGGATTTGAGTTTCGGTTTCGCGTCGAGGCTGCCGTTGATCTTGGCGTTGAGACCGTAGACCTCGCGGAGGCCGGCGAGGGCGACGAGCTCGACCTGCTTGGTGTCACCGGCCTCGAAGCGCACGGCGGTGCCGGCGGGGATGTTGAGGCGGAAGCCGCGCGCGGCGACGCGGTCGAAGCGCAGAGCCTCGTTGGTCTCGATGAAGTGGTAGTGCGAACCGACCTGGATGGGACGGTCGCCGGTGTTGGCGACCTCGAGCGTGATCGTCGGGAGATTGAGATTGGTCGGAAGTCCCGCATTGGCGGGATCGGCGGCCACGATGATTTCGCCGGGGATCATGGTCAGCGGATGGGGTTATGGACGGTGACGAGCTTGGTGCCGTCGGGGAAGGTGGCTTCGACCTGCACCTCGTGGATCATGTCGGCGATGCCCTCCATCACGTCGCCCAATTTGAGGATCGTGGTGCCGTAGCTCATGAGGTCGGCGACAGTGCGGCCGTCGCGGGCGCCCTCGATGATCTCATAGGTGATGATCGCGATCGCCTCGGGATAGTTGAGTTTCAGGCCGCGGGCCTGGCGGCGGCGCGCGAGGTCGGCGGCGGTGACGATGAGAAGTTTTTCGCGTTCGCGCGGGGTGAGGTGCATCGGACGAATTGTTTAACCACGGATTACACGGAACAACACGGATAAAACCGTTCAGACCTGAAGATGCTTCTTCACGACTTCGTCGGTCAAGGTCGCGATTTCTCCGGAGATGACCACGGCGCCGCGGTCCATCGCGTAGAAACGGTCGGAGACCTCGCGGCAGAAATCGACGTACTGCTCGACGAGGAGAATCGCGAGGGCGCGCTCCTGCTTGAGCACTTTGACGGCGGTTGTGATCTCCTCGGCTTCGTGGCGGGACTGCGCGGTGCGGTCCGCTTCCGAAATGTTGCTGAGCTTAAGTTTCTTCAACGTGTCGCCGATCTGCTCGATGATCGACGGCTGGATGCCTTCGGTGGGCTCGTCGAGGATGAGTAGCTTGGGCTTGGTGAGGAGCGCACGGGCGATGGCGAGCTGCTGCTGCTGTCCGCCGGAGAGGACGCCGCCCTTGCGGGAGAGCATTTCCTTGAGGACCGGGAAGAGGGAGAAGATCTTTTCGAGGCCCTCGTTGTCTGAGGCGCGGCCGCGGCGGTGGACGACGAGGCCGACGCGGAGATTTTCCTCGATGGTCAGGTGTGGGAAGATGTCGCGGCCCTGCGGCACGTAGCCAATGCCGGCGCGGGCGCGGGCGTCGGGGGACATCTTGTCGATGCGCTGGCCGTCGAACGTGATCGCGCCGGCGCGGATCGGGAGCATGCCGGTGATGGACTTGAGCGTGGTGGTCTTGCCCACGCCGTTGCGGCCCATGAGGGCGACGACCTCGCCGGAGTTTACCTCGAGAGTGACGCCGCGGAGGATGCGGGAGCCGCCGATGTCGGTCTCGACGGAGGTGACCTGGAGGAGAGCGGCGCTAGACATGCGAGGAATGGGAGGCGGTTTTTTTAGACACAGAGGACACAGAGTTCCGATCCGAGGTCACGGAGGACGTTTTTCGATGAGGGAATTTCCCTGTGATCTCTGTGCCTCCTGCGTGGGCTCTGTGACGAAAAATAAGATCAGCCGTGCTCATCGGTTGCCGTGTTTGCCGCGGCCGAGGTAGACCTCACGGACCTTGGGGTTGGACTGGACCTCGTCGAACTTGCCCTCACAGAGGACGCTGCCCTGGTGGAGGACGGTCACGTTGTTGTCGCGGGCGATCTGGCGGACGAAGGCCATGTCGTGCTCGATGACGATGATGCTGTGCTTGCCCGCGAGGCTGATCAGGAGCTCGCCGGTACGGTGCGTTTCCTCGTCGGTCATGCCGGCGGCGGGTTCGTCCACCAGGAGAACTTTCGGGTCCTGGGAGAGAAGCATACCGATTTCGAGCCACTGCTTTTCGCCGTGCGCGAGCAGGCCCGCCTTCCAGTGGCGCTTGCCGTCGAGGCGGACGAGTTTGAGCAACTCGTTGAGCCGGTCTTCATCGGTGGACGTGAGCTTTTGGAAGAGCGAGGCGAAGACGCCGCGCGGGCCCTTCAGGGAGAGGACGAGATTGTCCCAGACGGTGTGCTCGGTGTAGACGCTGGGAGTCTGAAACTTTCGGCCCACGCCGAGGCGGTTGATCTCGTATTCGTTGAGCTTGGTGAGGTCGTGAGTCGCGGTGGGCTCGGAGCCGAACTCGATACGGCCCTTGTCGGGCTGGGCGCGGCCGGTGATCAGGTCGAAGAACGTGGACTTGCCCGCGCCGTTGGGGCCGATGACGGTGCGCAGTTCACCCTCGAACAGATAGAACGTCAGGTTGGTGATGGCCTTGAAGCCATCATAGGTCTTCGAGACGTCTTCGACGGTGAGAAGTGGGTGGCTCATGCGGCGGAGTCGGGATCGGGTTTGGCGGCGGCCTCGGGGTCGGGCGCGCGGCGTTTGAAATAGGCGCGGATTTTTCCGGGGAGGCTGATCACGCCGCCGGGGAGGAAGAGCACGACGACGATGAAGAGGGCGCCGAGGATGAGGAGCCAGTAGTCGGGAAACGCCCGCGTGGCCCAGCTCTTGAGGACGTTGATGCCGATGGCGCCGACGATGGGGCCGATCAGCGTGCCGCGGCCGCCCACGGCGACCCAGACGACGGCCTCGAGGGATTTCTCGGGCTTCATTTCCTCGGGGTTGATGATGCCGGCCTGCGGGACGAACAGCGCGCCGCCGACGCTGGCGATGAGCGCGGCGAGCACGAAGACGAAGAGCTTGAAGTGCGCGGTGGCGTAGCCGCTGAAGAGCGCGCGGTTTTCACCGTCGCGCACGGCCTGCTGCACGAGGCCGAACTTCGTGCCGCTCAGCCAGCGGCAGCCGGCGTAGACGATCAGCAGCATGACGGCGGTCGTGATGTAGAGGGCACGCTGGGTGGCGGCGTCGCGAATGTCGTAGCCGAGGATGAACTTGTAGTCGGTGAAACCGTTGTTACCGCCCATGAGCATGTCGTTGCGGAAAAACATCAGCGACGCGCCATAGGTCAGCGCCTGCGTGAGGATCGAGAAGTAGACGCCCTTGATGCGCGAGCGGAAGGCGAGGAAGCCGAAGACGAGCGAGAGCAGGCCGGGGAGGAGCAGCACCATCATCAGCGCAAACGGGAAGCTTGAAAACGGCTTCCAAAAACTCGGCAGCTCCGTCCACCCGAGGAACACGAGGAAATCGGGGATCTGTTTGTGGTACTGACCGAGATCGCCGATCATGCGCATGAGGTACATGCCCATCATGTAGCCGCCCAGGCTGAAGAAGAGCGCCTGGCCGAGGCTGAGGAGGCCGGTGTAGCCCCAGAGCAGGTCGACCGAGATCGCGAGCAGGGCGTAGCAGAGATATTTTCCCCAGAGCGTGATCGTGAAATTACTGACGACGCCGTAGGCGTTGAGCAGCGGGAGGACGACGATCAGGAAAAAAGAGATGAGGCCGACGACGAGGAACTCGGTGCGGCGGGAGCCGAGATATGAGCGTCCGGTGGCGGAGGGTGTCATGCGATGGGCGGGGCGCGGTTAGTCGAGGCTGCGGCTGCGCGTGACGAAGATGCCCGCGGGGCGCCATTGCAGGAACAGGATGATGCTCACGAGGACGAGGATCTTGCCGAGCACCGGATTGAGGAGGATCTGCTGGAGCGCCTGGTCGGCGAGACCGATGCCGAGTGCGCTGATGACCGTGCCCGCGATGTTGCCGACGCCACCGACGACGACAGTCATGAAGCAGTCGACGATGTAGTTCTGCCCCATCGAGGGACCGACGTTGCCGATCTGGCTGAGAAACGCGCCGGCGAGTCCCGCGAGCCCGCTGCCGAGGCCGAAGGTGAGCATGTTCACGCGCTCGGTGCGGATGCCCATGCACGAGGCCATGTTGCGGTTCTGCATCACGGCGCGGATGAGGAGTCCGAGGGGCGTCTTCGTCAGCACGAGCCAGACGCCGAGCACGATGAAGGCCGCGAAGCCGATCACGAACACGCGGTTCCAGCCGAAGATAATGTCCTGAAACGTCCAGTTGCCGCTGAGGTAGCTCGGGCTGCTGACCTGGACGTTATTGGAGCCGAACGTGAGCTTGAAGAGCTGCTGCAGCACGAGCGAGACGCCCCAGGTGGCGAGGAGGCTTTCGAGCGGGCGGCGATAGAGGAAGCGGATGACGGAGCGCTCCAGACCGATGCCGACGAGCGCGGCGGCGAGAAAGCTGAGCGGAATCGCGACAACGAAATAGCTCTGGTAGGCCCAGCCGGTGAGATGTGCGCCGGGGAGGTGGACGCCGATGCGCGTGAACGGGATCATGAGGTCCATCCCGTCGCCGAAGATATTTTGCACGATGTACGTCGTGTAGGCGCCGACCGCGATCATCTCGCCGTGCGCCATGTTGATGACGCCCATCAGGCCGAAGGTGATGGCGAGGCCGAGGGCGACGACGAGGAGGACGCTGCCGAGGCTCAGTCCGCGGAAGAGGGTGCCGAAGAAGTTGACGGTGACGAGGTGGCTGTCGACGGCGTTGAGCGCGGTCCTGGCGGCGGCGGCGAGGGAGGGATGGTTGGCGGCCTCGGCCTCCTTGAGCGCGGCCTTGAGCGGATCGGCGCTGGCGATGGTATGAAGGGCCTCGAGTTCCTTCAGGGCGGCGAGCTTCACCTCGGCGCTGGGATCCTTGAGGCCGATGAGGGCGATCGCTTCGCGGAGGGCGAGCTGAGCCTTCGGCGCGGTCTCGATTTTCTGTCGGGCCCGGAGGGCGGCGAGCTTTTCGACGTTCTGGGTGGCGCCGATCGTCTGGATGGCGCGGACGCGTTTTTCGACATCGGCGGTGGAAAGATCGAGGAGGTCGAGGACGGCCTTCATCGCGCGGCGAAGCGCGCTGGTGTGTTCGACGACGGTCAGATTGGCGGCGGCGAGGCGGAGGGGCTGGCCGGCGGGACTCTTGAGCGGCTGACCGGTGTCAACGCGGGTCGCAACCTGGGTGTCCTGTGCGTCCTTGTCGCCGGAGAGGAGCACGGGAATTTTTGCGCCGTCGGGCGCAGCGTAGACGAAGAGCGCATCTTCCTTCCAGGCGTTGAGCAGGGGGGCGATGGCTTCGTCGCCCGAGCCGATGAGGGAGCTGATGATCGCAATGCGCGGGGCCGGTTCCTCGGTGAGGATGGCGCGCACGATGGTCTGGCGGGCGGTGTCGGCCGACGCCGCGAAGGCGGAGGCACCGCAGGCGAGGGCCAGAAGCGCGAGACAGCGGAGCGTGCGATGCAGGAGATTCATCGTTAAGGGGCGAGTCATGAATGCTAGTAACGTGCCAAGAAAAAGGGGCGGGCGCTGTTTAAGCACCCGCCCCGCAAGTTTCTGTGTCAGTGCGATACCTCGCGCGAAACGCGGGGCGGTATCGGCTTACTTGGCCTTGAACTTGCCCTTGAGCCAGGGCTCGCCGTAGACGTTGTCGAAGGACTTCACGATCTTGAACTGGCCGTCGGCCTTGGTCTCGCCGATGAAGACGTTCTTGGTGAGGTGCATGTTTTTCTGCGTGGTGACCTTGCCACCGGGACCGTCGAAGGAGAGGCCGGACTGCCAGGCGGCGCGGACCTTATCGACGTCGAAGGAGCCGGCCTTCTCGACCGCGGCTTTCCAAAGGTAAACGCCGACGTAGGAGAGGACCATGGGCGAGCAGGTGACGCGGCCTTCTTTCACGATGCCGGGGGTCTTGGTGGTCTTCAGCCAGGCTTGGAAGTCGGCGACGAACTTCTTGTTGGCGGGCGTGTTGATGGACTGGAAGTAGGTCCAGCAGCCGAGCTGACCGACGAGCTGCTTGGCGGGGAGACCGCGGAACTCATCCTCGGAGATCGAGAACGAGACGACCGGGCAGGTCTCGGCGGTGAGGCCGGCGGCGGCGTATTCCTTGAAGAACGGAACATTGGTGTCGCCGTTGAGGGTCGAGATCACGCAGGCATCGCCGGAGGCGGCGAACTGTTTGATTTCGGAGACGATCTGCTGGTAGTCGGTGTGGCCGAAGGGCGTGTATTTGCCGGCGGAGATGATCTTGCCGGACTCGTCCTTCTTGAAGCCGCCGCCGATGTTGGCGAGCGGGACGCCCTTGCTGAGCAGGTACTCGAGGAGCACGAGGTTCGTGGTCTGCGGGTAGACGTAGTCGGAACCGAGCAGGTAGAACTTCTTCTTGCCCTCGGCGAGGTAGTAGTCGACGGCGGGCGTGGCCTGCTGGTTGACGGCCTCGGCGGTGTAGGCGACGTTCTTGGACTCTTCCTCGCCCTCGTATTGCACGGGGTAGAAGAGGAGGCCGTTGTTCTTCTCGTAGACGGGGAGGACGGATTTGCGGGAGACGGAGGTCCAGCAGCCGAAGGTCACGGCGACCTTGTCCTGCTCGAGGAGCTGCTTGGCCTTTTCGGCGAAGAGCGGCCAGTTGGAGGCGCCGTCCACGACGACGGGCTCGATCTTTTTGCCGAGGACGCCGCCCTTGGCGTTGATCTCGTCGAAGGTGAAGAGGAGCACGTCGCGCAGCGAGGTCTCGCTGATCGCCATGGTGCCACTGAGGGAGTGGAGGACGCCGACCTTGACGGTGTCGGCCGCGCGAGCGGTGCCGAACGAAGCGCCGAGCGCGAGTGCGCCGACGCCGAGCAGTTTGGTGAGTTTCGTAATCATGGTGTGACTGGAGGTGTGGTGACGCGGACTGCGGGGACAAAGCAGTGGCTGTGCCGCCGCAAAAGGAGGGGAAGAAGGGGGAGGGGAACGGGGGAGGGGAAACGGCGCCGCGCTGGGCGCGGCGCGAAAAAAGGGTGGTCGCCGTGACGCGCGACCACCGTTGCCTGAATGCGGACAGCGGCGGTGGGCCGCGGAGGGCCTTAGAACTTGAAGACGGCCTGGAGGCCGAGGAGGTTCTTGTCCTTGGCGGCGGTGCCGCTGTAGTCGTAGTACGAATACTCGGCGCGGACCGTGAGGTTGTCGCTCACCTTGTAGGACGGGCCGACGGTGTACTGGGTGAAATTGTTGCCGGCCGTCTTGCCCGAGAGACTTTCGCCGCCGACGCGGAAGACGGTGGAGAACTTGGCGTCGAACGCATAGTTTAGGTAGGCGAGCCAGGTGCTGCCCTTGGCGAAATCGCCGCCGTCCTTGGCGCAGAACTCGAGGGCGCCGGTGAGCTCCTTGGTCAGCTTGTACTCGGCCCAGAGGTCCAGCACGGTGACGGACTCGGTCTGGGTGGCGAAACTGCCCTTGGTGTCGTAGGCGAGACCGGCCCAGAGGGTCAGGTCGGTGACGGCGGTGTATTTCACGAAGGCCTCGAAGCCGGCGTTGTGGACGAGTTCGCCATCGCCCTTGGAGAAGCCATTGGGGGAGAACACGGAGTCGACCACCGCGAGGCCGTAGCTGACATCCTTGTCACCGTAGTCGAGACGGAGGCCGGTGTGGTAGGCGGGGATCGCACCGAGCGTGCCGACCGTGACCGGCGAGTACGTGATCTGCGCCATGTTGACGGTGTCGAACGCCTCATAGCCGAGGTAGCTCAGGAACTTGCCGCCGGTGATCGAGAAGCCGCCGCCGACGTCGTAGGTGGCGAAGGCATCGAGGATGCTCAGTTCGTTCTTCGGGAGATTCGGGACGTAGTAGAGGCTCACCTGGGCCGTGACCGGCTTGAAGCTGAAATTGAAAGCGGTCTTCACCGCATCGGCGCTGGGGGTGTCCTTGGTGCCGTCGAAGACGGAATCCGTGGAAGGGGTGGATTTGATCTTCTGGTACTCATAGGCGCCGGCGACGTAGCCGTTGATCATGAGGTTGTCGTTGACCTTGATGTCGGCGTAGGCCGACAGGGAGGAGGCAAGCGCAAGGGCCGCCGCGAGGTTCTTACGGGTGTTCATTGGCAGTTTAGTGAGGTTAGCTGAGCTGGATGCGGAACTTGGGAATCAGTTCCGACTGGGACCCCCGGAAGCAGCATCTTTGCCAAACCATGCCGGGAATTCATTACTATGACACAGTGCACGCACGGAACTCATGAGCGTGCCGATTTCCTGGCCCATAAATGTCTCTTATTCAGAATATTAAGGCGGTGCTGCTACATCGTCGCAGCTTAAATGAATAATATTAATGATAAATGAAGTAATTGATCGATAGAATTCATATATAGCGCCAGAGCTGGCGAATATTCGCCCTGCGAGCCGGGCGTTTGGCGCGGGCGGCGAATCCCTGCCTTGCTGCCATCGTGACATGAGTCGGCGTGGTTGGAGGGGGTTTCGTCACCTTGTCCGATGAATTCCGAATTCCGCACGGAACGATCGTTTGGGCGCCCACGTGCTTTGAACTTAATGCAAGGTAAAAGCTTAGCTGAATCTCCGGGCGATGCAGAATGAGCTGGAACAAACCTCCGGGATTTTGCTCTATTTGCAGCGATTGCCTTCATCGGCACTCACTGACCTAGAAAACAAACCACATACCACAAATGACCAAGAAACTCCTCCTCGCTCTCCTCAGCATCGCTGCGGTTGGGACCGTCACCACCCGCGCGCAGGCGCAGGCCGCTCCGGCGGCTCCCGCCCCGGCCTACACGCTCACCGCCACGGCCACGGCGGTCTCGCAGTACATGTTCCGCGGCCAGCGCCTCGGCGGCCCGTCGTGGCAGCCTTCCGTGGAATTCGCCGCCGGCGACTTCACGGCCGGCCTCTGGTCCAACCTGCCCTTCAAGGACAAGGTGAAGGACAGCTCCGATCCCGAGTTCGACCTCTACGCCTCCTACGCCTTCAATGTGAACAAGGATGTGAGCATCGTCCCCGGTTTCACGTTCTATGACTATCCGAAGGCCCCGACGAAGTTCGGTTACTACCGCTCGACCTTCGAGCCGAATGTCGCCGTCAACTACACCGTCGCCGGTGTGAAGCTGACCCCGAAGTTCTACTACGACACCGTGCTCCGCGGCCCGACCTACGAGTTCACCGCCGCCTACGCGCTGCCCCTGAAGGACCTCGGCACCGAGCTCGATTTCACGGGCCAGATCGGCACGTTCATCCAGCGTGATGTGACCAACAATGCCTCCCCGAGCTCGAAGGCCTGGGGCGACTACTGGTTGGTCGGCGTCGCCGCGCCGTTCCAGATCACCAAGCAGTCCAAGCTCACGGTGGGCTTCGCCTACACCGAGGGCCGCGACGCCTACTACAAGACCGGCAGCGCGCCGCGCTCGGAGAACACCTACGCGGTCGGCCGCGGGGTCGTCACGATCAGCTACGCCTTCACGTTCTAACCCGTCCGAGTCGGCCCGTGGCTTCCGGCCCGGGGCGATTCGACCCAATCACAGCAGCCCGTGCGGAAACGCACGGGCTGTTTTCGTTTGTGATTTGACCCCCCGCCCGGCGCGGATGCAGTTCTAACCCTCCATATCATGAAAGTCGGCATTGTCGGTGCGTCCGGTTACTCCGGCGAAGTCCTGGTCAAACTCCTCCTCGGTCACCCGCGGGTCACGCTCACGGCGGTCACGTCGCGCACCCACACGGGCAAGCCCCTCTCGGCGGTCATCCCGTCGGTGCGCGGCATCGACCGCGGCCTGAAGTTCATCGATTCCGACCCCGCCGCGCTGGCCGCGAGCGATGTCGCCCTCTTCTTCCTCGCGCTGCCGCACGGGGCTGCCGCGACCTACGCCCAGGCGCTTGTGGCCGCCGGTAAACGGGTCATCGATCTCAGCGCGGATTTCCGCATCGCCGACCTCGCCACCTATCAAAAGTACTACGGCGAACACCATGCGCCCGCGCTGTTGTCTTCCGCGCGCTTCGTGCTGCCGGAGCTGACGCCGCCCGCTTGGAAGACCGAGGCGAAGCTCGTCGCTGCGCCCGGCTGTTATCCGACCAGCATCCTCGTGCCGTTGGTGCCGCTGCTGAAGGCCGGGCTCGTCACGCGCGAGCATATCGTCGTCAACTCCTTCAGCGGCGTCAGCGGCGCGGGAAAGAAGGTCGACGAAGCCTACCTGTACTGCGAACGCGCCGAGAGCGCCAAGGCCTACGGCCTCGTGAAACACCGCCACCTCGCCGAGGTGGAGGAGCAGCTCGCGCTGCACACCGGCGCCAGAACGATCATCCAGTTCAACCCCCACCTCGCGCCGATGCGCCGTGGCATTGCGACGACGATCACGGTGCCGGCCTCGGCGGGCGCCACGATCGAGCAGCTCTACGCCGCGTGGAAGCTCGCCTACGCGAACTCGCCCTTCGTGCAGATCCTGCCGAGCGGCGAGACGCCCGACACCGCCTACACGGTTGGGACGAACCGTATCGATCTCTCCGCCGTGCACGATCCGCGCACCGGCAACTTCGTGATCACCTCCGCCGAGGACAATCTCGTGAAGGGCGCTTCCGGCCAGGCCGTGCAGATCATGAACCTGTGGTCCGGCTTTGAAGAGACGGCCGGCCTGATCTGACGGGGACGGGCCTGCGCGGCAGGCCCGAAAAGTCGGGTGGGGAGTGTCGGTCAGCGGCTCTCGCCTCTTTTGGGGGAGGCGTGCTTTCCGCTGCGCGGGAGTGTGTGGAACCGGTTTGAGATTGGATACAATCTGGCGGTTTCCGAGGGGGCTTGGAGCGTCCGGGCGCGTGCTC
Organism: Verrucomicrobiota bacterium; assembly: GCA_026398065.1. Taxonomy (GTDB): domain Bacteria; phylum Verrucomicrobiota; class Verrucomicrobiia; order Opitutales; family Opitutaceae; genus GAS368. The sequence goes on from JAPLTR010000806.1 coordinate 22,452, forward strand.
ACCTGGCTGATCCGGGATTGCCTAAAACGCAAATTATAAGTTATTTGCAATAGATCGACCGAGACGTCCGCGGGCCCGGATCGCGAGAGGGAAGTGGGAAAATCCGGCTAAATCGGGATAGATTTCCATCATGGCCGAAGGCTCCTGAACGAAAGATTTTTCCATGGGGTGATGCGCCGCGGGCATGGTATCGCGGCTGCTTATGACAAAGTGCCAATCACTCAGTCGCCCGCACGTGCGAAAACCGTTTCGCGCGTGCGGACAAATACTCATGAAAAAACCTCTGCTCCCTATCGTTTGCGCCGCCTCCCTGCTGGCGCTTGCCCTTCCGCTGGCTGCCGGACCCGCCTCCGCCAGCATGACTTTTTCGAATCCCGCCCGAAAGGCCGCGGTGTCTCCGGCTACGGCCCCCGAGACGGCACCGGTGGCGAAACCGACGGCAAGCGCAACCGCGGCGAAGCCCGCGCGCGCCTACAAGCTGGTGACGTCCGGTCCGCCCAAGAATTCCACGACACACATCGTGTACTTGGACGCTGCGCCCGACAAATCGTCGCCCGCCGCCCACGCCAACTGACCGCGGTACCGGGTCCACGGAGGATGACGCTGGGGTGACCGTCCCCGTTTTTTCGTCGGAGCCTGATCCCTCTCAGGCACCAGCCCGACGAAACCGGGTCAGTTCATCGGATCCGTGAACCCGTCCACACGGCGATAACGCCATGGCGCTGCCCAAATTCTTTATCACGCCCTTTCCTCACTCGGACGGGGCCAAATCCGTGCTCGGCCTGCCCGAGCCACCGCTACCGGTGCAGGACGGCTGGCTGCAGGACGGGCGTGGGGTATATTTGAAAAGCGGCTCGCAGCTCTATCGCGGCCGGTGGCAGCGCCGGCCCTGCGACTGGGCGTTTGTCTACGCGCCTTGGTGCCGGGCCCGGATCCCGGCGGACGAGACCGAGGTGGAGTACATCGGCGAGGCCTGGGGGCAGCGGGCGACGCTCGCGCTCGATCCCACCGTCGAGTGGACGCCCCGGAAGTTCCGGGTGTCGCGCCGCCTGAACCGCCGGCCCTGCGGATTTTGCCAGACGTCCATTTCACCGCAGAATCCGGACCACCACTGGACGCTGCCGAACTTCGTGGCGTGCGACGCGTGCTACGAGGCGTATGTCGAGCAGCGTTCGCTCGGCTTTCTGCCGGGTGTGGCCGAGGCGACCAAGACGCCACCGCAGCCCTCCACGGTTCCTGAGATCACGATCCTTAACTTCGATAGTCTGCGTTCTCACTCACGTATTCATGCGTGAGGTCGCCGCCGAACACCGTGGCTGAGGCCGGGCCGTTGCCGACCTCGATGGCAATCTCGACGCAGCGTTCGTGCGGCGGAAAGTCCACCGGCGCGGAAAACACGCCGTCCTTCGGCGGGGCGCTCGCGTAGAGCTCCGCGCCGCGGAGGTGCGCGACGAGCGCGGTCTCCTTCTCCGGATTGAGCTGGAACACGCCGTTGGCGAAGATCTCCACGCCGCCCATCGAGGCGCGGAGCTTCGACATGTCGGTCTTGGGCGCGAAGGCCCCGATGTGCTTGCCGATGGCCTGCACGAGGCGGCCGACGTTCGGGTCGTTGCCGGCGACGGCGCACTTGAAGAGCGGGGCGTTGACGATCGCCTTGCCGAGCGCGCGCGCGAGCCCGGTGCTCGCGGCCTCGGACACGCTCACGCGAATCACGTGGCGCACGCCCTCGCCGTTGCGCACGACATCCTCCGCAAGATCGCGGCACACGGTGTGCAGCCCGCGCTCGAACGCGCCGAAATCCTCGCACGGCACCCGGCCGGACGAGAGGAGCGCGACGGTGTCCGACGTGCTCGTGTCGCTGTCGATGCTGATCGCGTTGAAGCTGGCATCGAGCACCCGCGCGAGCATCGCGCGCAGTTCGCCGCGCGGGATCGCGAGGTCCGTGAGAATGTAGACGAGCATCGTCGCGAGGTTGGGCTCGATCATCCCCGCGCCCTTGGCGATGCCGACGATGCAGCCGCCGCCGACGTCCGCGCGGCGGATCTTCGGATAGAGGTCGGTCGTGACGATGCCCTCGGCCGCGGGCAAAATGCTGCCCGCCGCGAGCGACGACACCGCCTGCGGCAGGGCGCCCATGATGGCGTCGGCGGGCAGGGTCCAGCCGATCACGCCGGTGGAGCTCGGCAGCACCTGCGTGGCGCCGAGGCCGAGCAGGCGCGCCGTCTCGGCGCAGATGCGCTCCGAGGTCTCGACGCCGCCAGGCGCGCAGACGTTGGAGATCTTGTTGTTGACGATGATCGCACCGAGGGCGGGCTCGTTCAGGCGCTTGCGGCCGACGACGATCGGCGCGCCGGGGAACGCGTTTTTCGTGAAGGCCGCCGCGAAGTCCGCCGTCGGCCGGTCGAGCGCGATCAGCGTGAGCGTCATCTTCGCGGGCTTGGGCGCCTCGCGGGGGACAAAGTCGAACCGCGTCGTGCCGACGCGGAAACCGGCGGGGAGCGCGGCCTGCGCGGCAAGCCAAGCGCGATGAGCTTCACGGCTGGAAAACGTAAGATTTGTGCTGGGCACGCGAGAGAAGTGAGCCCGACGCGCCGCGGAGTGAAGAAGATTTTCCGCGGCGGCGCGGTGCGCGGCGGGCGCGTCCGGCGAAAATTTTTGTGGAAATGCGCGGCAGGTGTGCCTTATTCAATTCTTCTCCACCAAAAAAAGTGAGCGCTCTCCTCCGACTTTTCCACCACGACGCGGCCGCCGGCCGCGCGCTCTGACCGCCGATGAACGTCGCTGAAGTCACGGCCAAAGCCAAGGTCCTCCTCGAGGCACTGCCCTACATCCAGGATTTTCGCGGTTCCACCTTCGTGGTGAAATACGGCGGGAGTTTCATGGACGATCCCGATCCGGTCGCCCGCACGCGCGTCGCGTACGACATCGCGTTTCTCGCCGCCTGCGGCATCAACGTCGTCGTCGTGCACGGCGGCGGCAAGGCGATCACCAAGGCGATGGAGTCGTCCGGCCTGAAGGCCAATTTCATCAACGGCCTCCGCGTCACTGACGCCGCGACGATCGCGGTCGTGAAGAAGACGCTCGACGAGATCGTGAACAAGGATGTCTGCGACGCCGTCGCCACCGCCAAGGGCAAGCCGAAGGGCCTCCCCGGTGACAGCGTGCTGGTTTGCGAAAAACTCACGGTCGACGACGACGGCAATCCCATCGACCTCGGCTTCGTCGGCGATGTGACCGAGGTGAAGGTGAAGCTCATCAAGAAGGAGATCGGCGAGGGGTTCATCCCGATCATCTCGCCGGTGGCCGAAGGCTACGACGGCATGCCGTACAACGTGAACGCCGACCTCGTGGCCGGCCGTGTCGCGAGCGCGCTGCGCGCCCGCCGGCTGGTCTACATGAGCGACGTCCCGGGCCTGCTCTCCAATCCGCCCGACCCAGCCTCGCTCATCTCCACGCTGAAAATTTCGCAGGTCGAGGACCTCAAGAAAAAGGGCGTGATCGACAAGGGCATGCGCCCGAAGGTGCAGAGCGCGATCCGCGCCCTCGAGGAGGGCGTGCAGCGCGTGCACTTCATCGACGGCCGTCGGCCGCATTCGCTCCTGCTGGAAATCTTCACCGACACGGGCATCGGCACCGAAATTGTGCACGGTTGATCGGTGCAGTTCTGATTTCGG
>JAPLTR010000159.1 GCA_026398065.1 Verrucomicrobiota bacterium
GCGCAGAGCGGCGGCAGCAGCAGGACCACGACCGGCAGCGCGATCGCGAGGTCGAAGAGGCGCTTCGCGAGCCGGTTCAAGGGATCCTCCAGCGGCTCCTCCTGCAGGGTGTAGAAATGCCGGCCATCCTCGACCGTCGGCACCAGCGGATACGTGTAGCGTTCCGCGAGCGTGTTGTGGACGAGCAGGCGGCAGCCCTGGTCATGGCAGATCTCGATCACGCTCTTCGCCTCGGCGTCGGTGGCCGGCAGCTCCAGCAGCACCACCTGCCCCACCTCCCGCTCCGTCAGTACGCGCCGCAGGTCTGCCAGCCGCCCGAGCAACGGCGCGGGCAGCGGCGTCTTGTCGCCCGGCGCGACGTCGTCCGACAGCAGCCCCACGGGGAAGATCCCCAGCGGCTCCTTGTGGGCGATCCAGTCGTCGAGCTGCGCAAACGACCCCAGCCGCCCGATGAACAGGGTCGGCAGCCGGTGCCCGCGCCGGAACACCAGCCGCGCGAGCGCCCGCGGCAGCCACGCGTTCAGCATCGTGAGCCCCATCCAGCACAGCGCGAGGAAGCTCCCGAGAAAGAGCCGGCTGATGCTCCGGTCCAGCGTCGCAAACATCATCGTGAACGTCAGCAGCGCCATCAGCGCCACCTGCCCCGCCGCCAGCCGCGCCGCGTCCGCGACGTCGAGCAGGTGAAAGCGCGCCGCCAGCCGCGACAGCGCCCGGCCCGAGAGCGCCATGCCCCCCACCATGCAGAGGAAGTACGGCAGCAGGTTCACCTCGCGGCTCAGCCGCACCACCGGTACGTACCGCATGATGAACTCCGCATAGACCCAGAAAAACACACCGACGCAGAGGGTCGTCACTCCGGCATGGAGGTTCGCCAGTCCGCGCGCCCGGGTGGTAATCATCGGCGCCGGTTATGGTAAGGACCCGCGGACCGGGCAAGGCCGCACTGCACCAACTCCGCTGCACCCGCCGTCTCAGCCTCCGGCCGGCCGGCGCGACGGCATCGCTCCGACGCCCGTGTCGTCCGGCGTTTTCGGCAGGAAATTCAGGGCCAGAAAACCCAGCGCCGACCGCGCATCGGAGTACACCGCCTCGACCTCCCGCTGCAACGGTTCGCCTTCCAGCAGCGCCGTCGCCTTGGGTTCCCACCGGTCCAGCAGGCCGTCGCCCGTGAGGCTGCCGTCCGGCTCTCCGGTCGACACCAACGGAGCGCCCGGGTTTCGCGTCGCCTCCGCCGGGCCCGCCAAGCGCTGCGACACCAGGACCGCTACGACGAGGCTCGCCGCCGCGCCCGCCAGCGCCCACGAACCCATCGCCAGACCCGGCCGGCTCCGCCGGGTTGGCGCCGCCGCCTCCCGGACCGAGCGGGCGATCGCATCGTTGATCCGCTGTTCCAAACCCGGTGCCGCCGCCACGAACTGCGTCTGCGCCCCGCGGCGCAACGCCGCGTCCAGCTCGCGCCCCATTCCAAAAAAGCCCTGGCAGCACGCGCAACCCGCCACGTGTCGCGCCCCCCACCCGCCCGGCGCGGGGGCCGCGCCGTCACCCACCACCGACACCCAGCCCTGCACCACGCGGCAAATGAGGCGCGGGCGTTCTGTCTCCGAACTGTACGACGTTTTCATAGTGATTTCTCCTCCTTCAGGAGCGCGCGGCGCGCCCGGAACACCAGCACCTTCACGTGCGTCTGGGTCAGGCCGACGACCCGCGCGGTTTCCTCCACCGTCAGGTCCTCGCCAAAGCGCAGCCAGAGCACCTCGAACTCCCGCTGCGACAGCACCGCGCGGGCGCGCGCCCAGAGGTGGTCCCGGCGGTCGCGGTGCTCCGCGGCGTGGGCCGGGGACGGCTCGGCGGCGGCGGCGCTCTCCGGCAGCTCCTCCCACTTTTTCGCCGACCGGAAGTGGTTCAGCGTGCTGTTGCGCGCGATGGTGAGCAGCCAGTTGATCAGCGGCCGGCTGCCGTCGAACCGCCCGAGGTGCTGGTAGGCCTTGAGGAAGGTCTGCTGCGTCAGGTCCTCGGCGTCCTGCCGCTGCCGGGCCAGTTGTAGGATAAAATTGAATACGCGGCGGTGGTGCGCCGCCACGATCCGGTCGAACGCCCCGCGCTCGCCCGCCTGCGCGTCCCGCACGAGCCCGGCCTCGTCGGGCCCCGCCCCCGGCTGGGCCGGAAGCGGGTCCGCGGGTCGGAACTCGAGCGAGGACGTCACGGGATTATCTGGCCTTCGGTTCCGTCGGGGCCGCGGGGCGGGCCGCCGGGTCCCGGACGCTCACCGCGTAGCTCGCCTTGCCCTCCGGATCGTTCAGGTAGGCGACCTTGAGGTTGTACAGGCCGTCCGCGCCGGGGAACTGAAACTGGATCATGCTGCCGCGGGCGCCCGCGACCTTCATGAACTCCGGCTTGAACACCAGCGGCGCCCCCCCGCCCTGGGCCGGCGCGATCTCGCACTGGTCGAAACGGATGTTGCGGCCGCCCGGCGCCTGCCGGCCCAGCGTGACCGTGGAGCCGTTCTTGAGCTCGATCGCCTCGATCGTCCGCGACGCCATCGTCGCGGGACCCGAAGCGGGGTCGGCCGCGGTCGCCGTCCACTCCGCGACCACCTTGCCGCTCGTGATCGGGACCGGGCGCGGCGCGCCGGGGCCGGGGCGCGACGACTCGGGGTTCTGCATCTGGTTCAGCGTCTGCGCCATCGCGGCCAGGCGCACGCTGGGGAAGGACAGGTCGAGCGTCACGATGTCCCCGTTCTTGGCGACGTTGGCGGCGTTGAGGAAATCGGTGAGCTGTTTGTCCGAGGACTCCGTGAGCGAGATCATCGCCGTCATGCCCTCGAGAATCTTGCGCAGCTTCTCCGCCATGGCCGGCGAACTCGCCTGCAGCTCCGCATGCACGGAGGTGTCGGCGCCGTTTTCGCCCACGGCGAGGGAACCCGACGAGGCCATCTGCAGGATGCGGGCGCTGGGCGCGTTGTCGGGAAAGATCTTCTCCGAGGGCACGAGGCTCGCCCCGAAGAGAAACGAGTTCTGGGCCTTGCCGTACAGCTTGGCGAGCGGCGCCGTGGGCGTCTTGGCCAGCGAGGGGGCCTTGCCGTTGAACACCTCGCGCGCCCTGGTCAGCTGCGCCTTCGACTTGCTCACGAGCACGATCGGCTCGGGCGGAAATGCGATGATGACCTGCATCTCGGGCGCATCCTTCTTGGGCCCGCCCATGATCGCGTAGGCCGGAAATGGCAGGTCGGTCACCTCGACGACATTCTTGGGCGAGGCGATCGTCGCCTGCAGCAGGAGGCTTTCCGCGATCTTCCGCAGCTCCGGCGTGCCCTGGGCCACGAGCGCGCCGTCGACCTGCTTGGGATCGGCCGAGAGATTGGTGCCGTAGGCGGTGAGCGTGCCGACCGTCTGCATCACCTTTTGGAAATCGACGGCAATCGTGCCACCGGTCTCCTTGAGCTGCTCGAGCCGCAGCTCCTTGAGGACTTCCTTGCCCACCGCGCTCTCGCGCAGGGCGTTCATGTCGGCATAGACCACCCAGCGGGCGTCGGCGGCGACCACCGCGGGGGAAAAGGCCGCGCGCGCCGCGGAGACCGCGGACAGCGCCAGGCCGAGAATCAGGGAACGGGAGAAATAATTTTTCATAAATGGATCTTGGCAGAAGGCCCGCACGCGGCGGGTCGGGTTGACTGTACTCTGTCTGTTCATACACCCGGGAGGTCCGTCAGGTTACACCGCGTTCACGTCTCGCGCGATTGCGCGCTCGCGAGTTCCTGCCAGGCGAAGAGCGCCGCGGCGACCCCGACCACCACCACCGCGAAGGACACCAGAATCGCCGTCGTCGCCAGCGCGCCCGCGTCGGGCGTGAACGCCTCGACCCCCGGCGCCCGCGTGAGCGGGGCCAGCATCGACTTCACCTGCCCCGTCATGGACAGCCGGCTGAGCTGCGTCGGGATCTTCCCCACGCCGATCTCGATGATGCCGCCGTAGAGGAGGCCGACGACCACGTAGCGCGAGGTCAGCACTGCGCCGAGAAACCCGAACGCGCTGAAGGCCGTGAGCAAAATCACCTGCGCCAGCAGCAGCCGCGGCACCGCCTCCCAGAGCCCGGGAACCCCATGGTACACCCCGATTCCCACCACCACGGCGAAGGCGCAGAGAAAATCCGCCTGCGCGCAGACCAGGTGCGCGACGAATTTGAAGACGAGAAACACCGGGCGCGCCACCGGACGGGTGAGCACATAGTCCACCGTGGCGCCCTTGAACTCCTCCCGCATCACGCCCGCGGCCGTCAGGAACGCCAGGATCGGCGCCAGAAACGTCAGGTAGAAACCGCTCACCCACGGCAAGAATCCCTGCGCCGCCGCCGCGCGGTTCGGCGACATCGGCACCGACAGCAGCACGAGCACCCCCATCAGCCCCGCGAGGATCAGCCAGTGCTTCGGCGCCAGGAACCGACAGACCGTGAGCCGCCAGACGCCGCCGAAGGCGTGGCGGACATTGGGCGTGACGCGCGCCGCCGGAAACGACGGCGCACTCGGGGCGACAGGGGAAGGGGGCGCGTTCATCTCAGGTGGGGTTGGACGGAGCGTCGATGGCCTGGCCAGCTTCTCCGGCGATTCGCAGCGGAAACTCGTCGCCTCCGGCCACCGCGCCCGCGCCTCCGTGGAGGTCGCCTCGTTCAGCGAGCGCGGGATGCGGCCCCACCGCAGCATGAGAAAATCCGCGCACAGCGTTTCGAGGTCGCGCAGGATGTGGCTGGAGATGATCACGCTCCGGCCCTCCTGCGCGAGTTCGCGCAGCACGTTGCCGAACTCCTCCCGCCCCATCGGATCGAGGCCGTTCATCGGCTCGTCGAGGATCACGAGCTCCGGTTCGTGAATGAGACATTGCGCGAGCTTCACCCGCTGCCGCATGCCCTTGGACAGCGCGGTCAGCCGCTTATTCCAGTGCTGCGGCGCGAGCTTCACGCGCTCCAGCTTCTCGGCGGCCCGCGACTTCGCGTCCTTCGCGGACAGGCCCGAGATCATGCCAAGGCCGACCAGCCAGTCGCGCCCGCCCACGTCGGCCGGCACCGACTCGCTCTCGGGACAGTACGCCAGCCGCGCTTGCACCGCCGGGTTGTTCCACGGGTCGAGCCCGAACACCCGGAGGCTGCCCGAACTCGGCCTGATCTGCCCGGTCAGCAGCCGGAACAGCGTGGTCTTGCCCGCGCCGTTGGGCCCGACCACGCCGGTGATGCCGGGGCGGATCGTGAAGTTCACGTTGTTCAGCCCGAGAATCATCCCGTAAAACCGGCTGAGGTTCTGGCCTTCGATGATCGGGTTCATTCGGCGCGGAGTCGGCGGAGGAAGACAAACGAGGAAAGCGCAACCATCACCCCGAGCCCCGCCAGCGCGCCCGTCGCGTCGCTGGGCTCGGCCTTCTTCCCGGCCTTGACCAGGTTGTCGGCGAACCGGCGGTCCACCAGCGGCAGGTTCTCGCCGACGTCGGCCAGCGCGGTGTTAGACGATGAAGTCGGTGTCCGACGCGAAGACCATGCTGAGCAGCCACCCGAAGATCAGCGGCCCCGTCCACATCAGCAGGAGCACGCCCGTGATCGTCCCGAGCTTGCCGAGCAGGTAGTCGGCCGAGGTCAGCGGCCGGGACAGATACACCGTCAGCGCATTCGTCGCCCGGTCGCGGGCGAGGAGGCCCGGAACCATCACCGTCAGCGCGACGAGACTCAGCCAGAGCCCGAGGTAGGAATGCCCCCAGAAGACCAGGGTGAACAGGCCGCCGATGCACAGGTCGGGGAACATCACGACGCAGGCGCCCAGCACCGAGACCACCGCCTCCGCGCGCGGCCCGAGGTACACCGCCAGCGACTCCAGCCACCCGCCCGTCGCGACCGACTGGCTGAACAGGAAGCCGATCGTCGCGATCATCACCCCCGCCGACCAGGCGACCGAGAGCATGAAGCGAAACAGCCTCGTCCCGAGGAGCTGGCGCAGCCCCGCGCTGACGATCGTCCAGCGCCGGTAACCGACGCCGCGCGGCTGCTCCCGCCACCGGCTGAGATCAAGCGTGGGTTCCATGGGCGGTTGAAATCGAACGGATGAACAGCTCGTGCAGGGCATCGGGATTGGCCGCGATCTCCGCCGGCGGCAGGCGGTGCGTGCGCATCAGCTCCAGCATCCACTCGATGGAGTCCGCCGCGGCCTCGACGCGCAGCTTGCCGTTGGAGAGGCGGGTCACTTTCAGCCCGGCCTCCGTCAGCACCGTGCAGAAGCGCTCCGTCTCCCCCGAGGGCGCGAGTTCGACGATCCGGTCGTGCCGGTTCTTCAGCGCCGCGATGCTGTCGTGCTCCAGCAGGCGGCCGTTGCCGATGATAATCACGCGGTCGCACACGCGCTCGATGTCCCGCAGCAGGTGCGACGACATGATGACGCTGATCCCCAGGTCGCGCCACAGCGCCCCGACCAGCTTCAGGATGTGCTCACGCCCCGAGGGATCGAGGCCGTTGGTCGGCTCGTCGAGAAAGATGATCTCCGGATCGTGGACGAGCGCCTGCGCGAGTTTCACCCGCTGCCGCATGCCCGTGGAATAAGTGTCCACCGGCCGATACCGTTCCTGCCCCATCCCCACCAGGTCCAGAATCTCGTGCGTCCGCTGGCGCGCCACGCGAAACGGCATTCCGGAAAGTTGCCCGCAATAGGTCACATACTCGCAACCGGCCATGCCCGCGATGTGGCAGTCCTGTTCGGGACTGTAGCCCACTTTTTCCCGCGAAGCCCGGTTGCCCGCCCGGATATCGCGCCCCAGGACCTTGGCCGAACCCGACGTCGGCGTCTCCAGGTTGAGCAGACACTTGATGAAGGTGCTCTTCCCCGCGCCATTCGGCCCCAGCAGCCCGATGGTCCCCGGCGGCACCTGCACGGTGACATCCGTCAACGCCCGCTGGGTGCCATAAGTCTTGGACAGCCCCTGCGCTTCAATAATGAAACGGCCGGCCGAAGGCGCGGCCGCAGGGGCCGCCGGTGGGTCAGAGACAGAGGCGTTCAAGGGAAAAGGAAAGGTAAGTGGAAGTCCGGACTACCGATGATACACGGAGCCGCGCCGGGAAGTTACAACAATCGCGGGAGGGGGTTGGGTTTTGGAAAG
>JAPLTR010000376.1 GCA_026398065.1 Verrucomicrobiota bacterium
AGCGCTGAGTCAGTTCTGCGCATTCATCGGTAGCGTGTGGGGCGGCCTTCTGGCTGCCTTTTTTTGCCTACTCCTGAATCGCTCGCTGGATATCTTTAAAACCGGCAGCGGCGTGGTTGGTTCTGTTGGTGAGTGAGCACCCGGGTCCCGGGTGGCGCCCGGTGCGTCGCGCTGAGGATTTCACGGCTTGAGCCCCGTCGCATCGACCAAATTTGTGGAGGGTGCCGCGATTGATCCGATCCGACGAATGCCCCTGCCTGATGGTCGGCGAGACCGCCGGGACCACGTAGCGCCGAGATCGATCCGTCCATCTAAAACAAAACTGGCTCCGTTGCCGGAGCCAGTTCGAATCAAGCCTGATACTTTGTCAGGAAAAACCGGTACGTTCCGCGTAGGCGTTCCAAGCCTACTTGGTTCGGCGGCGCATCGCTGCGAGAGCCGCGACGCCCAAGCCCACCAAGCCGAGTGACGAGGCGTGGTCGGGCACCGAGGCGCGATTCCAACCGATGACATCCAGCGCCATTACGTCATTGGCCGAGATGGCCAGCGGCTCGCCGGGTGCGGAGGTCGGATCCATGATGCCGATCCCGAGGTTGTCCTTCCAGTGGCTGGCCTGGCGACCGTCGCCCCAAGTGGTGCCATTGGAGAAGAACGGCCCGACAGTGACTCCGCCGTCGATGGAAAAGTATTTGTTGCGGTTGTCTGCGGCCCAGTCGATCGCCGCACCGCTTTCGGCGGAGTGGCGGAAGAGATCCAGCGTGGAGACGTACGTGAACTGATCGTCTCTGAAGAAGGTCCCGGTGGAATTGCCGTCGAGGATGTCGACCCCGGAGGTAAACCCGAGCGCGTGACCGATCTCGTGGGTGGCCACCCCGACGAAGTCGAAGGTGCCGGCGGTGATCCCGTCGCTCCCGTCGAAATCCCAGTTGAACAGGGTGCTGAACGAAATGCTGGCGTCCACGACCGGGTTGTTTCCCGCCAAAATGCCCAGGGCTTTTGCATTGGCGGTGTTCATGCGAATCGACGTGTTGTTCGCGTCGCCGTCGTTGTCGAGGAAGGTGGTGGCGTTGCCGGCGCCATTGGGACTGTTAAGGGTCCGGTTCATGAGCAGCGACATCGCGGGGCCGGTTTGGAGATTGGCCACGGCGATGTTGTCGGCAAACGAGGTCTTGTCCGCATTGAGCGCGTTCTTCGTGTTGGTGAAGCTGGTGAGGACTTGCGCCGATCCGGCCTGACCCAGAATACCGGCCCCGAGCGCGCTAAAATCGATGTTGATGTTGATGGTGACGTTGTCGGTGAACAACGAGGACCAACGCGTGCCGGCTGCCGCAAAACCGTCGATCGCGGCCTGGCTGGTGCCCGACGTTGCGACAAAATTGAAGGTCAGGGCCTGGCTGATCGCCGGAAGTGCTGCAATGCCCAGACCTACGGTCAGGGCACGCAGTACCCGTTTCGCTCCGGACCGGCGAAGGATTCGTGGACCGGATAGAGTGTCTTGACGCCGTGCGGCGGACGGATGGGTGTTCATAGTTGGAGATGGATCGAGTGAGACAAACCAGGGGCCAAGCTTCTTGGGGCGGAAGCCGATTGTGTGGGGGGCGTCCTAGGCAAGCAACGGACGTGCCACGCCGCGGGGTATTACGTATCAAAAGATACTTGGTTGCATTAAAATCTCTTATCAATCAGTGCGATACGCAGTCAGCCCCATCGCCGAAGATTCTGCCGGAGGCAATTCCCAGCGGTTGCGCAGCTTGAAAAAGTGTAAGGCAGGCCGACGCCGATGCCGGAAAGGCTGACGCGATTTTAGGGCGGATTTGCCGTGGTTGGCCGCTCTTCCGGCGTCACCACTTTGGCGGAGGGGCGAAAAATCCTCCCGGCCAGGTCGGTTGCGCGAAACCTCCCGGCTTTCGGCTCGTCTCCCGCCCGGCATACCTGTTGCTCTCCTCCCACGCGGATCGCCCCCACCGTCGCCTACCCCACGTTTTGAAATTGTACCCCTTCATTCATCGCGCCCGCCGGCGGTCGCTGACCATGCTCGCGGGTGGGTTGGTGGCCATGCCTTTGACTGCGGCGACCCCGGCCAAAGAAGATGTGATCGCGTCGTTCAAACGGGAGATCCAGCCGGTGCTGAACGAGTATTGCTATGACTGCCACGGTAACGGCGTGGCGAAAGGTGGAATCACGCTCGACAGATTTTCGACGAATAGCGAGTTGAGGGACCACGAGCTTTGGCTGCGGGCGCTGCGCAACGTCCGCTCCGGCATCATGCCGCCGGTGGACGAAGCGCACCTGCCACCGGAGCAGGCGGAGAAGCTGTCGCGCTGGATCAAGCGCAGGATTTTCGATCTCGATCCCGCGGTGCCCGATCCGGGCCGGGTTACGGTCCGCCGGCTCAACCGTCTGGAGTATCGCAACACCATCCGCGATCTCGTCGGCCTGGACTTCGACACGAAGCGGGAGTTTCCGGCCGACGATTCCGGCCATGGCTTCGACAACATCGGCGACGTCCTGACGGTGTCTCCGATGCTGTTGGAAAAATATCTCGATGCCGCGCAGACCATCGTCTCGTCCGTGGTGCCCTCCGGGCCAGCGGTGGTGGCGGAAAAGAACGTGCCCGGCCGGCAGTTTGCGGTGCTTGAGACCAAAAAAATCGCGGACCGGGTGCCCACTGCCGCCGAGTTGAAGATGACGGTCGAAAGCGGGTCGGCGTCCGCTACGGCCGACGAAAAGCCGAAGGTCGCTCGCCCTGCGCCTGCGGTTAACGGCACCGGCCTCGACCTTTCTTTCTATACGCCGGTCGTCGTGACCGCGAAACACCGGCTCGATCATGCGGGTGACTATCAGCTCGTCCTGGAATTGCGCACGACGGAGCGCTACGTGGAGGACAAGTTCGACTACAACCAGTGCCGGCTGGTCTTCCGCGTGGACGGCGAGCAGCTCTTCGCGCGCGAGTTTTCGCGGGATGGCGGCAAGTCGCTTACTTTCCCCTTCGATCGCAGGTTGGCCGCGGGCGAGCACGAGTTTTCCTGCGAGATCCAGCCGGTCGGCGAAGACCGGCCGCAGATCCGCCAGCTGCGCCTCCGGCTCAATGGGGTCACGGTACGCGGCCCGATGGCGAAGGAATATTGGGTTCCCCCGAAGGACTATGCGAAGTTCTTCCCGCGCGCGACGCCGAAGGATCTCGCCGGGCAGCGGGCGTACGCGGGCGAGATTCTCGGAAAGTTCGCGGCCCGCGCCTTTCGCCGGCCCGTTGACGACGCCACCGTGGCGCGGCTCGTCTCGTTGGCGGAGAAGGTCTTCGTGGAGCCGGGAAACACGTTTGAGGCCGGGGTTTCGCAGGCGATGGTGGCGGTGCTGGCCTCGCCGCGCTTCATCTTTCGTGAGGAGGGCGTCGAGCCGCTGCGGGCCGGCCAGGCCCATCCCCTGATCGACGAGTACGCGCTCGCATCGCGGCTGTCGTACTTTTTCTGGTCGACGATGCCCGATGCGGAACTCCTGCGTCTCGCGCAGGAGCACGGACTTCGCGCCGCGCTGCCCGCCCAGATCACGCGCCTGATGAGCGATGCGCGCGCGGGCGAGCTGACAAAGAACTTCACCGGCCAGTGGCTGCAGTCGCGCGACATCTCCACTGTCGTGCTCGACGAAAACGCGATTTTTCAGCGTGAGCACCCCGTGACTGAAGCCGCCCAAAAGGCGCGGGCAACGCTCCGCCGCATCATCGCGATCCCGGAGGACAAACGCACGCCGGAGGACGTCGCGGCGCTCGCCGAGGCCCGCAAGGCCCGCGGCGACCGAGGCCGGCCAATGGTTCCGCCGTTGTCCGGCAGCCTCCGTCAGGCCATGCAGGACGAGACCGAGATGTTCTTTGCGCACATCGTGAGGGAGGACCGTCCGCTCACCGAATTGCTGGACTGCGACTATACGTTCCTCAACGAGGAACTCGCCAAACACTACGGAATCGACGGCGTTTCCGGCCGTGCCATGCGCAAAGTCACGCTCGCGCCCGACAGCCCCCGCGGAGGCGTGCTCACGCAGGGCACCGTGCTCGCGGTCACGTCGAATCCGACGCGCACCTCGCCGGTGAAACGCGGGGTCTTCATCCTCGATTCGATCCTCGGCACGCCGACCGCGCCGCCGCCACCCAACATCCCGCCGCTCGAGGACGCCGTGAGTCCGGAAAAACTGCGTCAAATGACACTGCGCGAGAACCTCGCCGCGCATGCGACCAACCCGCTCTGTTTCTCGTGTCACAGCCGGATGGACCCGCTCGGGCTTGCGCTGGAGAATTTCAACGCGATGGGCCAGTGGCGCACTGCGGAGATGAACCGCCCGATCGAGCCCGCCGGCAAGCTCATCACCGGCGAGACCTTTGCCGAGGTCCGTGAACTGAAGCGCATCCTCGCGACGAGCCGGCGCGGCGACTTCTATCACTGCGTGAGCGAGAAGCTCCTCACCTATGCCCTCGGGCGCGGCCTGGACTACCGGGACACCGAGACGCTCGACCAGCTCGTCGCGAAGCTGGAGGCCTCGGGCGGCCGCCCCTCGGTGCTGATCCGGGCCATCGTCGAGTCAGCGCCTTTCCAGCAACGCCGCCGCCCGCCGTCCGTTTCCACTGCATCGCTCGACTCCCTCACTCCCTGAGCCAGGCTGTCCCTTGTCCCACCGCTGAACCATGAAAACGCCCGCTTCCGCCCCTACGTCCGTCGAGCAACATGTCAGCGCGATGAACCGCCGGCACTTTCTGCGCGGCCTAGGCGCCTGCATCGCGCTGCCGTCGCTCGCCTCCCTGGTGCCCAGCCGCGTGCTCGCCGCGCAGGCGGCGGCCAACCTTGCAACGACGGCGACGGGCGCGCCGCTCCGCACGGCTTTCGTCTATTTTCCCAATGGTGCGATTCCGGCGACCTGGTGGCCCACGGGCGGCGTGAGCGATTTCCGCTTTGGGTCCACCCTTGAGCCCCTGGCGGCCTTCCGCAACAAGCTGCAGGTGGTCAGCGGTCTCGACCACAACAACGCGCGGGCGAATGGCGACGGCGGCGGCGACCACGCGCGCGGCAACGGCGTGTTTCTCACCGGTGTCCATCTGAACAAGAGCGCGACCGACATCCGCGCGGGCATCTCCATCGACCAGGTGATCGCCAACAAGGTCGGCCACCTGACCCGGTTCCCCTCGCTGGAACTGAGCTGCGAGTCGGACCGGCGCTCCGGAAGCTGCGATTCCGGCTACGCCTGCGCGTACCAGTTCAACCTCTCGTGGCGTTCCGCGACCACGCCGATGTCCCCCGAGGCGAATCCGCGCCTGCTCTTTGAGCGGATGTTTGGCGCCGGTCCGCACGGCACCCGCGCCGCCAACGCCCAGCGCCGCATGGCGGCCCGCAAGTCGGTGCTCGATTTCGTGCGCGAGGACACCCGCCGGATGGAAGGCCGACTCGACACCCACGACCGCGACAAGCTCGACCAGTACCTCACCGGCATCCGCGACGTGGAGACCCGTATCCAGAAAGCGGAACAGTTCGGCCCCAACGTCGATCCGGACCTGCCGACGCCCAATGGCATCCCGCAGAGCCACGGCGAACATGTGCGCCTGATGTACGACATGCTGGCGCTCGCCTTCAAGACCGACTCGACCCGCGTCGCGACCTTTGCCCTCGCGCACGACGGCGACAACCGCTCGTTTGGCGAGATCGGCATCCCCGAGGGGCCCCACGACCTCTCGCACCACCAGGGCAACCAGGAGCGCATCGACAAGATCTCCAAGATCGACCGCTGGTACTCCGAGCAGTTCGCGCGCTTCCTGCGCGATCTCGACGAGGCCCGCGACATCGACGGCCGCTC
>JAPLTR010000727.1:0-2567 GCA_026398065.1 Verrucomicrobiota bacterium
CGAGCGGCCCCGAACCGCCCTGCCGCTCCGTCGCGCGACGGCACGCCCTTCGGGCGGACAGGCATCCGCCTTTCGCACCAGGGCTGTTCCGGGTCGATCCGTGCTCATGCGTGGTTCGTGGTTAAGATCTGGCGCCCAGCATGCCTCTCTATTCATAATAAATCAACTATTAAGTTGATTTAGAGAACACAATCTTCCTCCGCCCGTTTCGCCACCCCGAACCCGGGCCCCTCCGCCCCCGGCTTCCTTATGACCGGTGGCGCTCACACTACATTCTGACCGGCTTGGCCCGGCTCGGCCTCCGCCGGGCTTGAGCGTGGCCCCGCTCCGGACAGTCTCACCGCATCCGATGAAGCCGGCCCTCCCTCTCTGTGCAGCGCTCCTCTCCCTCTTCGCCGGTTGCGCGACCGCGCCCCGTCCGGTCGCCGGCCCGCTGCCCTCTGCGCCGCCCGAATTCTGGCTCGACCTCGCGCGGGGTGACGAGGTCCCCGAGGCCGATGTCCTCGCCGATCTCGCGACGGCCGGCGCGATCTTCGTCGGCGAGGCGCACACCATTCCCCGCCACCACGCCCTCCAGCTGCACCTGCTCCAGGAACTCTTCTCCCGCCAGGTCCCGCTTGTGCTCTGCCTCGAACAGCTCGAGGCGCGCGACCAGCCCGCCGTCGACCGCTACACCCGGCGCGAGCTCGATTTCGACGGCCTCGTGCGCGCGATCGACTGGCCGAAGAAATGGAGCAACTACGCCGACTACCGCGCGCTCTGCGAATTCGCCCGCCAGCACCGCATCCCGATCCGCGCGCTCAACGCCCCCTCCGACACCATCCGCACCGTGAGCCGCGGCGGCGGCATTGCGAAACTCCCGCCCGACCTCCGCGCCCACCTTCCCACCGAAATTTTTCTCGAGGAGCCGGTTTACGAACGTCTCACCACGCTGGAACTCGCCACCCACATGGCGATGGACCCGGCGCGGCTCCGGCCGGTGTTTGAGGCGCAGGTCGCGCGCGACGAGACCATGGCCGTCAATATCGTCGCCGCCCGCCGCATCGACACCGCGCCGGACAAACCCCGCACCGCCTTCGTGATCGTCGGCGCCGGCCACATGCGGTTCGGCCTGGGCACCGCCGACCGCGTGCGCCGCCGCGATCCCGGCATCGTCGAACGTCTCGTGATCCTCACCGAGAGCGACCAGCTCAGGCTCACCGCGGCCGAAAAGGCCGCGAGCCGCGACGTCACCATCTCGCACGCCGAGCTCCGCGTGATCGGCCGGCCCCCGGCCGACTACGTCCGCATCTTGCCCCGCTCCGCCTCGAAAATCCTGCCGCCCGGTCACCCGCCGATCCCCTGATCCGGTCCCGCGCGGAAACAGGCTTTGTCGGTTCTCCGGACACGGTGTCGGAACGGTTTACAGAAAAGCCCCGGCCCGGGATGCCGTGTTTCTACTTACGTACTGATAATTACTTCCGTAATGCCGTAAACATCAGACGCCTCCACGGTCTTTCCCCGAAGTGGTCCCGGTTATGCAGAGTATTCCTACTCAACGATGAAACCGATCAAACTCAACCTGCTCGCGGTGGCCGCGGCGGCGATCCTCGCCGTCAACACCGCGTGGGCGGGGGTGATCGTGCCGGGTTTCGATGGCGGCGGATCGCTGGCGGGCAATGACGACCTTTCGACCGGCGAGCTGAGCCTCGGGTTCACGATCAATTTCTTTGGGATCAACTACTCTGGCCTCTACGCGAACAACAACGGCAACGTCACGTTCAACGCCGCGATGGGCACCTTCACGCCCTTCGACCTGGCGAGCCAGGGCACGCCCATCATCGCCCCGTTCTTCGCCGACGTTTACACCGACAACCCCGCCTCGGACCTCCTGCGGTACGGGGCAGGCACCTTCGCCGGCCGCAACGCCTTCGGGGTCACCTGGGCCGGCGCCGGGGTCGGCTACTACTTCGACCACGCCGAGAAGCTGAACAAGTTCCAGGTCCTGCTCGTCGACCGCTCGGACGTCGTCGCCGGGGACTTCGACATCTATTTCAACTACGATCAGATCCAGTGGGAGGCCGGCGACGCCAGCGGCGGCACCAACGGCCTCGGCGGCGACTCCGCCCGCGCCGGCTATTCCAACGGCACGCCGGAAAACTCCTTCGAGCTTACCGGCTCCGCCGTCAACGGAGCCTTCCTCGATTCCAATCTGGCCACCGGCCTGATCAACAACTCAAACATCGGGCTGAACGGCCGCTACCTCTACGAAGTCCGCAACGGCGTGATCACCCCTCCACCCGAGACCGTCCCCGACGGCGCCTCCACCCTCGCCCTGCTCGGCGCGGCGCTGGCCGGCCTGATCGCTTTGCGCCGGCGCGCCTGACCCGGGGGCCGGTGTGGCTTGGTTCCTCGGCTCGGCAAGGCCCGTCCGGCTTGGTCCGACGCGTCGAACGCTTCGCTCCTCGTTCCGGATCCGAGGTTTGTCCGGATTCCAGCTTCGGTGTCGAATTAACTTACACTATTTGCCCAAGGCGACTCCCCGTCGTTTCATCGATAAAAATTTAAATCATTCATATAAAATTATT
>JAPLTR010000727.1:2585-39331 GCA_026398065.1 Verrucomicrobiota bacterium
ATTTAACTAATATCGCCTAAATCCGGCCCCATCTGTGCGTGCGGCGCCTGCTCCCTCAATTCACTATGAAATCCCTGAAAATCAAATTGTTGGCCGCCTCCGCCGCCGCCCTTCTCGCGGTCAACTCCGCATTTGCCGGTGCCATGGTCGCAGGATTCAATTCGAACTCCATGGCCCGCAATGACGATGACTCGACCGGGCTGGTGAGCATCGGGTTCAATATCAATTTTTTCGGCACCACCTACAACAATCTCTACGTCAATAACAACGGAAACCTCACCTTCAATACTCCGTGGGCGAGCTGGGTTCCGTTCAACTTGTACACCACCGGTGTGCCGATCATTGCGCCCTTCTTTTCTGATGTCGACACCCGGGCCACGGCCTCGGCGGTCACGCAATACGGTGCCGGCACCTTTGCCGGCCACAACGCATTCGGCGCCACGTGGAACGGGGTCGGCTACTACAGCCAGCAGTCAAATCCCCTGAATAAATTCCAAGTCCTGTTGGTCGACCGTAGCGACCTCTTGGACGGCGATTTCGACATCTATTTTAACTACGACCAGATCCTCTGGGATCACGGCGCCGCCACCCCGGAATCCGCGCTGGCCGGTTTCTCCAATGGCACGGCGGAAGACAGCTACCAACTGGCCGGTTCGGGTGTCGCCAACGCGTTCAAGGACACCTCTCTCGCGACCAGCTTGGTCGGCCACAGCAATGTGGGCGTAAACGGTCGCTACCTGCTCCTGGTCCGCAATGGTCTCGTTTATAGCAATCCGACCCTGGTGCCGGACAGCACCTCCACCCTGGGTCTCTTGAGCCTCGCCTTCGCCGGTTTGCTCGCCTTCCGCCGTCGTCGCTGATCGCCACAACCGGCCCCACTCCACTTCCCGAACAGCAAAAGGGCGAGACCACGGTCTCGCCCTTTTGCTGTATAAGTATACCTGCCCCCTCGGCGCGCCTCCGTAACATCCACCTCCCACGGGTCGATTATGGGTTTGAGGTGACTGCCCACCCTTGAAGAAACTTGCCCATGGCCTCCCTCCTCCTGCCCGACCCCGTCGTGGGCACCTCGTTGCCCGAGGCCGGCTGGTTTGAGCCGGTGGCCATCGCCGCCGGAGCCCTCGCCGTCGGGGTGCTCGTGTGGCGCCTCTGGAAAACCCAGCAGGAGTTCGCCGCCCTGCGCACGGAATCGGCCCGGGAACTCGCCGCCGAAAAGGACCGGACCCTGCAGGCCCAGGAGGACAAGGTCTCCCTCCTCCGCGAGAACAAGGCCAAGAGCGAGATGCTCGCAACCCTCAGCCGCGACATCCGCGGCCACCTCAACGGCATCATGGGCTCCGCCGACCTGCTGGTCGACCACACTCTCAAGCCCCGCCAGCGCGAACACCTCGCCACCCTCCGCGCCTCGGCCGAATCCCTGCACCAGTCGCTCAACGACGTCCTCGACTATTCCAGCATCGAAACCGGGCAGATCCAGATCGCCCACGCCCCGTTCGAGCTCCGTCAGCCGCTCACCGAGGTCGTCGAAACCGTCTCCACCCTCGCCCTCCTGAAAGGCCTCGAGCTTGTCCTGCTCGTCGCCGCCGATGTCCCGTTGCACGTCTCCGGCGACGCGGTGCGCCTCCGCCAGATCCTGCTCAACCTGACCTCGAACGCCGTCAAGTTCACCGCCGAGGGCCGCGTCGTACTGAGCGTCACCCTCGCGGCCGACGCCGAGGCCGCGCCCGGCCAGCCGGGCACGCTCCTGCGGTTCAGCGTGAGCGACACCGGCCCGAGCATCCCCGAGGACATGCACGCGACGATCTTCGACCATCCCTCGGACTCCGTCGTGGTCTCCCCGCGAAATTTCGGCAGCGCCGGCCTCGAACTCGCCATCGTCAAACGCCTCGTCGAGCTGATGGGCGGCCAGATCGGCGCCCGCAGCCTGCCGGAGGGCGGTTCCGAATTCTGGATCGTCCTCGCGCTGCAGCCCGACCGGGGCCAGGCGACGCCCGCCCCCGCCCGCATCCCCGACCTCCACGTCGTCGTGCTGGACGGCCTCGCCGCCGCCCGCATCGCCGTCTCCGCCCTGCTGGCGCGGCTCGACATCGAGCACGACGCCACGGACACCCCGGCCCAGGCCGTCGAGATGCTGAACGATGCGCTCGAAGCCGAGGCGCAAGATCTCGTCCTGCTCGTCGACGAAACCCTCGCCCGCGACCGCGGCGCGGAGCTCGCCCAGGCGCTCGCCGCGGCGCCCGCCCTGAAGGGCACCCGCGTCATGCTGCTGTCGCGCGACCCCGACAGCGTCGCCCCCGACACGGTCAAACTCCCGTTTGCCGCTATCCTGCGCAAACCCCTCCTCCGGCCCGAGGCCTTGTTCGACGCCTTGCGCGGCGCCCCGGCGCCCGAGCCCGCCCGCACCACCACCACCGCCTCGCCGTTCGATCCCCCCGTCGCCCCGAAACCCGAGACCGACTCCCGCCCCGTGGTGCTGGTCGTGGACGACGACAATATCAGCCGCTCCGTCAGCTCCCAGCTGCTCAATCTGCTCGGCTGCAATGTGGAGGTGGCCGTCAGCGGCGCCGCCGCCATCGAGCGCACGCAACGCGTCGCGTTCGACCTCATCTTCATGGACTGCCAGATGCCCGAGATGGACGGCTTCGAGGCGACGCGCCGCATCCTCGCCGCCCTGGGGAACAAGGCGCCCGTGATCGTCGCGCTCACCGCCAACACCTCCGCGCGCGACCGCGAAAGCTGTCTCGCCGCCGGCATGAAGGATTTCATCGCCAAGCCGGTCAACCGGGTCGATCTTACCCGCATCTTGCGCCGCTGGACCCGCCTCGGAACCGCCCGGGCCAAGTAAACTCCTCCCGCTCCCATGCCCCGCCCTCCCGCCTCCGCCCTCGACCGCCGCCGCTTTCTTCAAACCTCGGGGCTGCTGGTCACCGGGCTGGCTCTGGGCCGTTCGCTCGGCCGCGCCGCGGAGCGCGTCACGCTGCCCTTTGCCAACGGTGGCCGCGAGCTCGTCGCCTATCCGCAGAAGCGTCCGCTGATCGTGCTGACCAGCCGGCCGCCCCAGCTGGAGACCCCGTTTTCCGTGTTCAACGAGGGCACGATCACGCCCAACGACGCGTTCTTCGTCCGCTACCACCACAGCAACCACCCGACCTCGGTCGACCGCGCCGCCTTCCGCCTCCGCGTGCGCGGGAAGGTCAACACCGAGCTCACCCTCTCCCTCGACGACCTGAAGCGCCTCGCCCCCCCGGTGGACGTGGTCGCCGTCAACCAGTGCTCGGGCAACAGCCGCGGCTTTTTCAATCCGCGCGTCAACGGCGGCCAGCTCGGCCACGGCGCCATGGGCAACGCCCGCTGGACCGGCGTGCCCCTCCGCACCGTCCTGGAAAAGGCCGGGGTCGCCGCCGGCGCGCGCCAGGTGGCGTTCAACGGCCTCGACACCCCGCTCCTCGAGGCCACCCCCGACTTCGTCAAGGCCCTCGACGTCGACCACGCCCTCGACGGCGAGGTGATGCTCGCCTGGGCGATGAACGGCGCGGACCTGCCCATGCTCAACGGCTACCCGCTCCGCCTCGTCGTGCCCGACTACTTCGGCACCTACTGGGTGAAACACGTCAACGATATCGAGGTCTTGGATACGGTGTTCACCGGCTTCTGGATGGCCACCGGCTACCGCCTGCCGGACAATCCCAGCCACTCGGTCGAGCCCGGCACCGCGGCGAAGAAGACGCTCCCGATCGCGCGCTTCACCATCCGGTCCTTCATCACCAGTGTCGCCGACGGCGCCACCCTGCCGGCGGACCGCGACACCGTCGTGCGCGGCATCGCCTTCGACAGCGGCCACGGCCTCCGCGAGGTCGCGTTCTCCAGCGACGAGGGCCGGAGCTGGCGCGCCGCGACCCTCGGCCCCGACCTCGGCCGGTATGGCTTCCGCGAATGGTCCGTCGCCTTCCGGCCCGGGCGACGCGGCCCGCACACGCTGATGGCGCGCGCCTTCAACCGCATCGGCGAGACCCAGCCGCTCGAACCGCTCTGGAATCCCGCCGGCTACGCCCGCAACGTCGTCGAACCCGTCCGCGTGGAGGCCGTCTGACCATGAAACTCTCACTCCGCCCCGTCGCCCTCGCCCTCACGCTCGCCGCCGCCGGCCCCGCCGGCGCCCTCGAGATCACGCTCCCGGTCGAGCAGGTCCGCCTCGCCGACTCCCCGCTCCCCGGCGCCGCCCTCGCGGGCGCACTCTGCTACACCTGCCACTCCGCCGAGTACGTGCTCTACCAGCCCACCTCCTCGCGCACGTATTGGAAGGCCACGGTGACCAAGATGCAGAAGACCTTCGCGGCCCCGATCCCGGACGACGCCATCGACCCGATCGTCGACTACCTCGTGAAGCTCTACGGCACCGAGACCCCGCCCGCGCCGGCCCCGGCCAGGCCCGCGGCCCCCGCGCCCGGCGGCGTTCCGCCGAAATAGCGCGGGCGTATCCGCCGTCTGGTTACTTTTTCAGGTAGCCGTCGAGCCACTCGAAGATCGTCTGGTGCCACAGCTCGCTGTTCTGCGGCTTGAGCACCCAGTGGCCTTCGTCGGGGAAGCTGAGGAACTTCGAGGCGATCCCCTTCCGCTGCAGCGTCGTGAAGAGCGCCTGGCCCTCGCCGATGGGCACCCGGAAATCGAGCTCGTTGTGGATGATCAGCGTCGGCGTCTTGAAGTTCGCGGCGTACAGGTGCGGCGAGAACTTCGCGCTCGCATGGTTTTCCCACGGCTTGCCGTGCTCCCACTCGTCGAACCACACCTCCTCGGTCGTGCCGTACATCGAGTCGAAGTTGTACACGCCGTCGTGGTTCACGATGCACTTGAACTTGTCCGTGTGCCCGTTGAACCAGTTCATCATGTAGCCGCCGTAGCTCGCGCCCGCCGCCGCCATCCGCGTGGTGTCGACATACGGCTGCTGCTCCATGTGCGCGAGGCAGGCCATCAGGTCCTCGTAGACCTTCCCGCCCCAGTCGTGCGAAATTTCGTCGGTGAACTTCTGGCCGAAGCCCGTCGAGCCGCGCGGATTCGCCATCGAGACCACGTAGCCCTGCGCCGCCCAGACCTGCACGTTCCACCGCGTGGACCACGAGTCGAGAAACGCGCTCTGCGGTCCGCCGTGCACCCAGAACACCAGCGGATACTTCTTCGCCGGATCGAACCCCGGCGGTTTCACGATCCACAGCTGCACCGGTGTGCCGCCCGCGCCTTTCACGGTCACCGACTCGGGCTTCGCCAGCGCGAGCATGGCGAGCTGGTCGGCGTTGGTCCGCGTGAGCGTCTGCGGCGCCGCGTCCCCGAGCCGGAAGCGCGCGATCTCGGTCGGCTGGGTCAGGCGCTGCTGGGCAAACGCGATCCATTTCCCGTCCGCCGACACCGACACGTCGCTGTTCACGCCGCCGGTCACGAGGCGTTTCACCTCGCCGCCCGTCACCGCCACGCTCCAGACCGGCTCCGCGGCATTTTCCTGCGCCTCGATGAACAGGCTCTTGCTGTCCGGCGCCCAAGTGAAGCTGCTCACCGACTGGTCCCACGCACCCGTGACGCTGCGGCGCTGGCCCGTCGCGCGGTCAAGCACCCAGAGCGACCACTTGTCGGCCTCGAAGCCCGCGCGGGCCTGCGCCCGGTAGGCGAGCAGTTTCCCGTCCGGCGAAAACCGCGGCAACCCGTCCGCCGCCGCATTGCCCTCGGTGAGGTTCTTGCGTGCGCCCGTCGCGAGGTTCACGGACCAGACATCGTGGTTCGTGCTCCACGCCTGCTCGCGCAGCACCGCCGGCGGCGCGGAAAAGACGATTTCCTTGCCGTCCGGCGAAAACGCAAACTCATCGCCCGCGCTGAACGTGCTCGAGGTCGGCACCGCGTCGTTCTCGCCCGGGGTCACATCCCGCGGCTCGCCCGGCGTGCCGTCCGCCGCGATCGGCACGACGAAGAGGTGCTGGCGCTTGTCCTCCACCCACGAATCCCAGTGGCGGTAGAGCAGCTTCGTGAAGATCCGCGCCTTCACCTTGCTCTTGTCCCGCGCGTCCTGCTTTTCCTTGTTCAGCTTGTCGGACTCCTTGAAGGGCTTGTCCGAAAATTCGGGAAACACCGCCGACACGAACGCCAGCGATTTCCCGTCTGGCGCCCACACGGCCTGGCCCGCGCCCGTCGAAAGGGTCGTGACCTTCCGCGGCTCGCCGCCGCCCACCGGCAGCAGGAAGATCTGGCCTTCACCATCGCGCGTGGACTCAAACGCGATCCACTTTCCGTCCGGCGACCAGCGCGGATGCGCATCGCGCTTCGGCGAGGCGGTGAGCTTGCGCGGCTCGCCGGAGCCGTCGGCGTTGATCACCCAGATGTCGGCGTTCGTGCGGTTCTCGTCCTTCAACACGTCCGTCACAACATAGGCGACGCGCGTGCCGTCGGGGGAGATCTGCGGATCGCTCACGCGTTTCAGGCGGAAGAGATCCTCCAGCTCGATCGGACGCGTCTGCGCCAGCACGGGCGAGACAAGCAAACCCGCGGCGCTCGCAAGCAGCGCCACGCAAAGTCGGCGATACCAAGGGGAGGTTTTCATGGGCCAAGAATGACGCGCCGCCCCGGGGCGCCGCCAGTCCGATTTTCAGTTCCCCGGCACCGGGCCGCACAAAGAAGTTTTATAGCGTCCCCCGCTCCGCCGCCCAAATGGGCACCCTGCTCACACCCGGTAAAAGCTCTCCGCGTTGCGCACGTAGAGCCGGTGCAGTTCGTCCGGCGAGCTGCCCTTGAGCGCCTCGTCGAGCGTCGCCACCCAGCGGGGGTAGTCGGCCGCCTGCGTGCTCACCGGCCAGTCGCCGCCATACATCACCCGGTCAAACCCGAAGCAGTCGAACACGTGGTCGAGGTACGGTCTCAGGTCGGCCGGTTTCCACTTTGCATGGTCTGCCTCCGTCACCAGCCCGCTGACCTTGCACCACACGTTCTTTATTTTCGACAACTCGCGGAGCTCCGCGCGCCAGGGATCGAGCAGGCCCGCTTTGATGTCGGGTTTGGCGATGTGATCGAGGATGAAGCGCACGTTGGGACACTGGCGCACGAGCTTGATCGTGTTGGCGAGCTGCCGGTGGTTGACACAGATGTCGAAGCTCAGCCCATGCGCGTGCAGCGACTGCACGCCGCGCACAAACCCCGGTCTCAGGCAAAACTCCGGGTCCGCCTCAAACTGGATGATCCGCCGGATCCCCTTCACGCGCGGATTCGCCGCCAGCCGTGACAGGGCGTCGCCCGCCGCCTCGCCCTGTTCGAGCGGCGCCCACGGCACGATCCCGCGGATGCGCGGATCGGCCCGCGCCACCTCGGTCACCCAGTCCGCCTCCGCCTGAAACTGGGCGGGATCACACTCGCACTGGAGAAAGACCATCTTCGCCACGGCCACCGGCCCGCACGCGCGGCGGTAGTCCTCGATGAAATGGTTGCGGTTGAGCGGCGGCACCCCCGCGAGCCACGGATAGCGCAGCCGGCCGAGGTCCCAGAGGTGCAGGTGCGTGTCGACGATCGGAAACTGGGGCATGGGATGAGGGTGAAATTAAAAAATGGATACGCCCTGCGCCGCGCCTACCGCGTCCCGGCGATCTTCGTGTTCTGGCCGAGCCCCTCGGGACCGAGGCCGTTGTAGCCGCCGTCCACCGGCAGATCCGTGCCCGTGATGAACGCCGCGTCGTCGCTCAGGAGGAACAGCACCGGCCCGGCGATCTCCACCGGGTGCCCCATCCGCCCGAGCATGTGAAACTGGCCCCACACCGGGTCGTAGGTCGCGCGGTCCCCGCCCGCCGCCTTGTCGACCTCCCGCGTCCAGATCCATCCCGGGCTCACGCTGTTGACGCGGATGCGATGCGGCGCGAGATCGAGAGCGGCGCAGCGCGTGAGCTGGGCCACCGCGCCCTTGGCCATGTTATAGGTCCAGCGGTTCGGCTGCGCGATCCAGGCGGAAATGCTCGACACGTTCACGATCGCCCCGCCGCCCTGCCGCTTCATGGGCTCCGCCACCGACTGAGTGAGCAACGCGAAGGCCACCGGCCCCACGCCGAACGACCGCGCAAAATCCGCCGCCGTCGCGTCGAGCCCCTTCGCGAGAAACGAAAACGCATTGTTCACCAAACAATCCACGCGCCCATGTCGCGCGAGGGTCTGCGCGACCAAGTCCCGGCAGAAATTTTCGTCCGCCAGGTCCCCGGCCACGATCAGCGGCGCAAACCCTGCCGCCGCGAACGCCGCGCGCCCCTCCTCCACATCCGCCGGCAGCCCGCTCACGACGACCTCCGCCCCTTCGCGCAGCAGTTCCACTGCGATGGCCAGACCGATGCCGTGGGTGGCGCCGGTCACGAGCGCGACTTTGCCGTGGAAACGCCGGGCGACGGGAGTGCGGGTGGGAGCGGTGATCATGGGGTGAGGATGCACTTGAGGTCGGTGCCGCGGGCCGCGAGCGCCCGGTCGAAGGCCGTGGTGCCGTCGGCCAGCGCAAACCGCGTCGTCCACGTGCGCGCGTCGACCCGCCCCGTGCTCATCCAGTCGAGCGCAAGGCGCAGGTCGTCGAGCCTTGCCGCATAGCTGCCGAAAATCTGTTTCTCCGGCAGCGTGACCCCGAAGCTGTCGAGCGTCAGCGGATTCTCGTGCAGTCCGATCCACACCGCCGCCCCGCCCGGTCGCACCACCTCCAGCGCCGAGCGCTTGGTCGCCGCGCCGCCCACCGCATCGACCGCGAGGTCCGCACCCTCGCCGCCGGTCTCCTCGCGCACGATCGCCTCGAGATCGCCCGTGCGCGGATTCACGACGCGCATCGCGCCCAGCCGCTTCGCGACCGCCAGCCGGTCGTCGCTCAGATCCGCCACGATTGTCCTCGCTCCGCGCAGCACCTGCAGCGCCTGCTGGCAAAACAGCCCGATCGGCCCCGCGCCGACGATCACCACGACTTCCGCGCGCAAATGCGCCGTCAGCCGCGCCACGTGCACGCCGTTGCCCAGCGGTTCGGCGAGACAGGCTTCCTCGGCGGTGAGGGTGTCCGGCCACGGCAACAGGCAGCGCGCCGGCGCATTGACCCGTTCCGCAAACGCCCCGGGCCGGTTCATCCCAAAGATCTGCCGCGTCGCGCACAGGTGCGTGTCGCCGCGCGCACAGCGCACGCACCGGAGGCACGGCACGAGCGCGTTGCACACCACCCGCGCACCCGGCGCCCAATCCCTCACCTCCGACCCGCAGGTTTCCACGACGCCGCAAAATTCATGACCCAGCACCAGCGGCGGGGGACGACGCGGACTGCGGAGCTTGAACGCCTCCAGTTCGCTCCCGCAGATCCCGCACGCCGCTACGCGCAGGGTCACCTCGTCGGCGGCCGGCGACGGCGGCGCAGGAACGTCGGCCATTTCCATCCGGCCGAACTCGGGGTAGAGCAGCGCGCGCATCGGCGACCATTCCACGCAACGACCGCGCCGAGGCCAGACGATTTCCTCTGAATATTCTCGCGCCCCGCGCGTCCCGATTTTCTTCCTCCGACGTTTTCCGCTTTCGACACGCCGGCTTTCGCCAATTGTGCTGGGCATCGCCTACCCCGCATGACCTCTCCCCTCGATCTAACCCGCTCCCCCGACACCGATCCGCTCGCGATCTACCGCTATCGCGACGGTCTCTACGCCGTCGACCTGCTCACGGCGGCCATCACCGAATTCGATTTCTTCACCTGGCTCGGCGCCCATCCCTCCGACCACGCCGCGATCTGCCGCGAATTCGCGCTCACCGCGCGCCCCGTCGACGTGATGCTCACACTTTTCACCGCCAACGGGTTCATCCAACGCGGTGACGACGGCGTCTTCACTGTCACTCCTCTGTCCCGCGAGCACCTCGTCAGCACCTCGCCCTATTTCCTCGGCCCGTACTACGCCTCCCTCAAGGAACGGCCCGTCGTGAAGGATTTCGTCACGATCCTGCGCACCGACAAGCCCGCCAACTGGGGCAGCTACAAGACCGAAAAGACCTGGACCGAGGCGATGCTCACCGACGAGTTCGCCACCACGTTCACCGCCGCGATGGACTGCCGCGGCTTCACCCTCGGGCCCGCCCTGGCACGGAAAATCCCCGCCGCCGGCCGGACGCGGCTCCTCGATATCGCGGGCGGTTCCGGCATCTATGCCTGCGCCATCGTGGCGCAGCACCCGCACCTCACGGCCACGGTTTTCGACCGCCCGCCGGTCGATGGTATTGCGCGGCGCATGATCGCGAAGCGCGGCTACGCCAACCGCGTGTCGGTCGTCGCCGGCGACATGTTCGCCGATCCTCTCCCTGCCGATCACGACATCCACCTGTTTTCCAACGTCATTCACGACTGGGACGTCGCCAAGGTCCGTCCGCTCCTCGCCGCCTCCTTCGCCGCGCTCCCGGCCGGCGGCCTGCTCGTGATCCACGACGCCCACCTCAACGCCACCAAGACCGGCCCGCTCCCCGTCGCCGCCTACTCCGCGCTGCTGATGAGCGTGACCGAGGGGAAGTGCTACTCGGTCGCCGAAATGGAAACCCTGCTCACGGAGGCCGGTTTCCGCTCCTTCACGTTCGCCGAGACCGCCGCCGACCGCAGCCTCCTCACGGCGCTGAAGCCGTGAGGCCCCGACTCAGCTCTTTTTCTTTTTCGCGCCGCCGCCCTCGGGAAACTCCCGCTTCGGATCCATGGCGCGCAGGTCCTCCGCCGTCGGCTCCACGCCAAACTGTTTCCAGTAGATTTCCTTGAAGGGGTTGTAGCGCGGCCCGGCCGCCTCCTCGTTGACCATCATGGGCCGCACCTCGCGCCACCATGCCTCATAGCCGGCCGCGAGCCGGCTCACGACCTCGGGATGTTCCTTGGCCACGTCCCGCTGCTCGCCCGGGTCAGCGGGCAGATCGAAGAGCTGCCACTGCGGCGTCGCGCCGCCCGCCATCGCCACGATCTTCCAGCGCGCATCGCGCGCCGCGCAGTTCCGGTATTTTGCCAGCGCCGGGTCGCTGCCCTTCGCCCAGCGGCCCACGTGGGTGAACAGCACCCGGTCGCCCCACGGCGCCTCGCGCTGTTCGAGCAGCGGCACGAGGCTGCGACCCTCCACCTGCGCCCGGGCCGCCTCGTTCAGTTTCGCCCCGGTGATTTCCGCCAGCGTGGGAAAAATGTCGATGTGCGCCGCCAGCGCCGCGACATCCGCCGGCCGCCACCGCGCCGGCCAGCGCCAGAACGAGGCGGCGCGCACGCCCCCGAGCCAGGGCGTGCCCTTTTGCGCCCGCATCCCCGCGTTGAAGACCTTCGTGCCGACCACGCCGCCGTTGTCGTTCATGAAGACGACCAGCGTGTCGCGGGCGATGCCCCACTCGTCGAGCTTCGCCAGCAACCGGCCGACGTTTTCGTCGATGTTGTGGATCATCCCGAAAAAATTCGCCGTCGCCTCGTCCGGCGCCTTGCCCCGGTAGAGCGCCGCGTCCTCCGGGCGCGCCGTGTACGGTGCGTGCGGGGCGTTGGTGGCCACGTAGGCAAAAAAAGGGCCGCCGCGCGCCTTCGCGCCTTCGATCCACTTCGTCGCCTGCGCGAAAAACACGTCGGTGCAGTAGCCTTTCGTTTTCTCGAAGACACCGTTGTGCAAAATAGCCGGGTCGAAATACGTGTTGCCCGGCGCATCGCCGCACGAACCCGGATACGTCTGACCGATGCCCCCGCCCCCGTGGATGAACACCTCGTCGAAACCGCGCCGTCCCGGCTGGTAGGCCGCCTCGTCGCCGAGATGCCATTTCCCGAAAATACCCGTGGAATACCCCGCCGACTTCAGCACCTCCGCCAGCGTCGTCGCCGTCAACGTCAGCCGCTCCCGCTCCAGGATCGTGTGCGTCACGCCGTTCTTGAATTCATGGCGGCCGGTCATGATCGCGCTCCGGGTCGGCGCGCAGGTCGGGCTCACCTGAAAGTCGGTGAACCGTACACTCTGCGCCCGCAGCGCGTCGAGGTGCGGGGTCTTCAGCACGGGATTCCCGTGCGCCGAGATGTCACCGTAACCCTGGTCGTCGGTGATGATGAAAAGGATGTTGGGTCGCGCCACGCCCGGGTCCGCCGCCCGGGCCATGATCGCGCCACACACCGAGATGCCGACAAGGAGGGCCACGACTTTGACAAAAGGGTTCTTCATCAGGACAGCGGGGTTGAAAGCCATTCCAGTCCACGTCTCACCCGTCACGAAGGCGACCCCATTCTCCACCGCCCGCGCCCATCGCCGCGGAACCCCTGCCCGGCTGTTAACGACATAAGCAGGGACCCACTGGTGCAGCCTCGCCCGCCGCGCGTAGGATCGGGGCATGATTCGCTTCAACCCCGCGCGTCCGCTTCGGTGCGCGCTCCTCGCCTCCGCCCTGCTCGCGGCGACCCTCTCCGCCGCCGAGCGTCTCACGCTCAATTTCAATCCCGACTGGCGTTTCCTGAAGGACGATCCCGCCGGCGCCTCCGCCCCCGGCTTCGACGACCGTGCGTGGTCGGTCGTCTCCACGCCACATACTTATAACGACACCGACACCTTCGACAACTGGTCCACGCCCGGCCACCGCGGCGAGCAGATCCAGTGGTCCGGCCGCACCTGGTACCGCAAGACCTTCACCGCCCCCGCCGCGTGGTCGGGCAAAAAGGTGTTCATCGAGTTCGAAGCCGCGCGCCAGGTCGCGGAGGTCTACCTCAACGGCGCTCTCCTCGGGGTGGCCAAGATCGGCTTCACGCCTTTCGGCTTCGACCTCACGCCGCACCTGAAGATCGGCTCCCCCAACGTCCTCGCCGTGATGACGGACAACCGCTTCATGCGCGATCCCCTCGATCCCGCGACCGCCGCCGAGATCGCGAAGATGAATGGCACCGGCTCGACCGCGCCCGCGCTCAGCTCCGCCGCCAATCCCAATCTCGCGACGCTCCATGCCGAGATCAACAAGGGCATCCCGGAAAAACTCGAGGACCTCGCCGCCGACCAGATCCCGTGGAACAACCCGCACTGGCATCCCGCGCATGGCGGCCTCTACCGCAACGTCCGCCTCATTGTCACCGACCCGCTCCATATTTCGCTCCCGCTCTACTCGTTCCTCGAGACCGCCGGACCCTACGTCTACGCCACCGACATCACCTCCGCCTCCGCCCAGGTCGGTCTCGAAGTCCCCGTCCAAAACGCCCGCGCCACCGCCGAGACGGTCGAACTCCGCGCCGACGTGATCGATGCCGACGGCAAGGTCGCCCTCATTCTGAAACAGACGCAGTCCGTGGCCGCCGGCGCGAAGTCCGACTTCAAGGTCTCCGCCGCCCTCGCCTCTCCCCGGCTCTGGGAGCCCGCCTATCCCCACCTCTATCGCGTCGTCTGCACCCTTCGCGTGAAGGGCGCGATCGTCGACACGACCGAGATCCCCCTCGGCATCCGCGCCGTCCGCTGGGACGTCGCCCAAGGATTCTTCATCAACGGCCAGCACCTCAAGCTCCATGGCTGGGGCCAGAAGCCCACCAACGAGTGGCCCGGTCTCGGCGCCGCCCTGCCCGACTGGCTGCAGTTCGAAACGCTCAGGCTCATGCACGAGGCGGGCGGCAACTTCGTCCGCTGGGGTCACACCGCGGCCGGCCCCGCCCAGATCGCCGCGGGCGACCGGCTGGGCCTCATCGCCGACCAGCCCGGCGTTGATGGCGAGGCTGACACCGTGCGCGCCGCGTGGCAGCTCCGCGTCATGGCGTTTCGCGACACGCTGATTTATTTCCGCAACCATCCGTCGATTCTTTCCTGGGAAGGCGGCAACCAGAAGGTCACCCGCGAGCACGCGAAGGAACTCCGCACCCTGATGGACAAATATGATCCGCACGGCGGCCGCGCCTACACGCACCGTCGCGCCGACCAGATCACGGCCGAGTTCATGGACATCGGCATCGGCACCGAGGGCGGGCGCGAGATCGCCAAGCTCCCGGTCTTCGAGGGCGAATACGACCGCGAGGAGGCCCCGCGCCGCGTGTGGGACAACGCCTCGCCGCCCAATTTTGGCTATCCCGAGGCGAAGGGCCAGACTTACCAGCTCACGTCCGAGCAGTTCGCCGCGAATCAGGTCAACCACTACATGAAGAAGCTCGGCGCGCCCGAGCACAGCGGCGGCGCCAACTGGATCTTCTCCGACTCGACCAGCGGCGGTCGCGTCGCCGTCGAGGTCGCCCGCGCCAGCGGCGAGGTCGATGGCGTCCGCCTCCCCAAGGAAGCTTACTGGGTCTGCGCCGCGATGTGGCGCTCCGACCCGCAGGTCCACGTGATCGGCCACTGGACCTATCCGGCCGGCACGAAGAAGAACGTCTACGTCGCCTCCAACGCGGAGGCCGTCGAGCTCTTCCTCAACGGCCGATCCCTCGGCCTCGGCAAGGTCTCCGACAAGTATCTCTTCACGTTCGCCGACATCGCTTACGAGCCCGGCGAAATCAAGGCCGTCGCCACCACCGCCGGCAAGAAGGTCGCCACCCAGTCGAAGCACACCGCCGGCCCCGCCGTCGCCCTCCGTCTCACGGCCATCACCGCCCCCGGCGGGCTCCGCGCGGACGGCTCCGACGTCGCTCTGATCGATGTCGAGGTCATCGACGCGCAGGGCAACCGCTGCCCGACCGTGCAGCAGCGCGCCGATTTCGAGACCTCCGGTCCCGCCGTCTGGCGCGGCGGCTACAACAGCGGAAAGATCAATTCGGTGAACAATACCTACCTCGACCTCGAGGCCGGCATCAACCGTGTCGCCGTCCGCACCACCCGCACGGCCGGACCGATCACAGTCCGCGCCAGCAGCGAGGGCCTCAAGCCCGCGAGCCTCACGCTCACCTCGGTGCGGTTCCCGGCCGACAATGGTTTGACCGCGACGCCGCCTGTCATGCCCGCCGTCGCGCTGCCGAAGAACGCTCCGGTGCGCACCTTCGACGCCTCGTTCGCCGCCGCCGCGAAGCCCACCGCCACGAAGAAATCCGCCCTCCTCGGCCAGTTCATCAAGACCCTCAACTACACCGGGCCCAACGCCTCCATCGTCCACGTCGAGACCAAGGCCCAGAACGGCAAATCCGTCTATGTCGACCGCGCCTACACCTTCAGCGACCTTCCCGCCGCACTGGCCGGAGCCGACTGGCTCCAGATCGCCGACGACGACCAGCGCTACAGTGCGGTCGATCTCATCGAGTTCGCCGTGGGCGGCGGCACCACGGTCACCGTCGCCCACGACGACCGCGCGCCCCTGCCCGGCTGGCTCACGAAACAGTTCCAGGCCACGGGCCAGGCCATCACGGTGAACGGCGCGCCGATGAAGCTCTTCCAGCGCAGCATGGCGAAGGACGGCAGCCTCACGCTCGGATCGAACACCGACGGCGCGCCCGTCGTGGCCAATCACTACATCGTCTTCGTGGGCAAGTAACGCGCCCGCAAGCGGACGGTCTGAGCGGGGGAGGCTCGTGTTCTCCGCCAGGGAACGGTTAACTTGGTGAATCGCGCGGCGCTCGCTCCGGCAGGCCGCGCGGCTCCTACCCGTACCACCCCCATGACTACCCCGCTTCGCCTCGCCGTGTTCGGAATGGCGCTGGCCTGCTTCGCGCACGGCCAGACGCCCAAGGCTGCCGATCTCCCCTACCCCAGTCCGCCCGCCACGCTCCCCGGGCGCGGTCTCGCCCAGCACGATTTCCTCTACAGCGGCGAGTGGGACACGCGGAAGGAGGTCTGCACGATGTTCCTCGTCCGCGGCGGCAAGGTCGTGTGGACCTACCCGATTCCGCGCAAGGACGAGACCAACGGACAGGAGAGCGAATACTCCGACATGCACCGCCTCTCCAACGGCGACATCGTCTTCGCGTACAAGACCGGCTGGCGCAAAATCTCCGCCGACGGCAAAACGATCTTCGACTACAAATGCCCGCAGATCGGCACCACCCCCGAGGGCAAACCCATCTGGTCCGAGTGCCATTCCGCGCAGCCCATCGGCGCGGACAAGGTGCTGTTCATGCAAAACGGCCTCCCGGCGAAACTCCTGCTCTTCAACCTCGCTTCAGGGAAGATTGAGATGGAGCACGCGATGCGCACGAAGGAGCCGGTCGACGCCCGGTCGATCCACGGCCAGTTTCGCAACGTGCGGATGACCGCCGCCGGCACCTACCTCATCTCGCACATGAACCTCGGGAAGGTCATCGAATACGACCAGAGCTGGAAGGAGATCTGGTCCTGCGACGCCCCATCCGTCTGGCACGCCGTCCGGCTCAAGAACGGCAATACGCTCACCGCGGGCAACCAGCACGCCTTCGCGCGCGAGATCGATCCGGCAGGAAAGATCGTCTGGGAACTCAAGGACGGCGACCTGCCCGGCCTCAAGCTCAACAGCGTCCACCAGGCGATCCGTCTCGCGAACGGCAACACGGTGATCTGCAACTGGACCGCCGGCGTCAAAAAGCCCGACTGGCCGAAGATTGTCCAGGTCATCGAGGTGACGCCCGGCAAGCAAGTCGTCTGGGCCCTCAATGAGTGGACCCAGCCCGACCTCGGGCCCGCGTCCTGTATCCAGTTGTTGGATGAACCGGGCGTCCCGGAGAACCGCGAGCTGATGCGCTGAGGCGGAGGCGTGGCGCTCAGGGACGGCGCGAGGCCTTCAGCCGCAGTCGCTCGGCTTCGTCGAAATGGTCCGCGGCCTCCAGGTTGCGGCCCAGCGAACGGAGGATCTGCGCGAGATTCGAGTGCGCATCGATGAAATCGGGGCGCAGCCGGAGGGCGTGCTGAAACTCCCCCACCGCCTCGGGCAGCCGGCCGAGCGTCGCCAGGGCCACGGCCAGATTGCCCCGGAGTTCGGGATCGTCGGGCGCCACGCGCACGCCGGCCTGAAACCGGGCCAGTGCCTCGTCCCACCGGCCCGCCTGCGCAAGGGCGTTGCCGAGGATCGCGTACGGCGCGGGGGCTGCGGGATCGAGGCGCACGACCTCCTCAAACTGGGCGATCGCCTCGGGCAGGCGGCCGGCGCGCGCGAGGGTCGCGCCATAGTCGTGACGGATCTTCGCGGAGCCGGGGGCGAACCGGACGGCCTCGGCGAAACTCGCCAGCGCGTCCGCCCGCCGGCCGGCGGCCTCGAGCGCCATGCCTCGGCTGCGGTGGGCCTCGGCAAAGTCCGGCTTGAACTTCAGCGCCTCGTCGTAGCGGGCGAGGGCCTCGGGGATGCGGCCGAGGTTGCGGAGGGCGTTGCCCAGATTGCCGTGCGCCGCGGCATCGGTCGGGCTGATCCGGACCGCGCGCTCGAAACAGGCGAGCGCCTCGGCCGGACGGCCCCGCTCCATGAGCTCGCAGCCGAGATTGTTGAGCGCCGAGGCGTACTCCGGCTTCAGCTTCAGCGCCTGCTCATAATGCGCGATGGCCTCGTCGATCCGGCCGACGCTGCGCAGGGCGTTCCCGAGATTGTTGTGCACCTCGGGATAGTCCGGCTTCAGCCGGAGCGCGCGCTCCAGGAGCGGAATGGCCGCCGACGCCTGGCCGATGACGACCAGCTCGCAGCCGAGGTCGTTGTGGGTCGGCGCATCGTCCGGGCGAAGCTGGAGGCCGCGGCGAAAACAGAGGATGGCCTCGCGATGCCGCCCCTGCTTCATGAGGACGTCGCCGAGATTGGCCCAGGCCATGAAGGCCCCGGGATTCCGCTCGAGCGTGGCCCGCCAGAGCGCCTCGCTGCTCAGGTACTCCCGGGACTCGCGCCACGTCAGGACGGCGAGGGTCCCGAGCACGGCCGCGGGAAAGACCAGCCGAAAACGGGCGGCGGCGGCGGGCAGGCGTTCGCCCAGCCAGGCGAGCCCCGCTCCCGCCAGGGCCAGCGGGGCCATGCTCGCGAGGTATTGAAAATGGTCGCCGACGAAGGAATAGCGGAAGAAGTAGACGCTGAAGAAACCCAGGACCGGAAACAGCAACGCGCCGAAGAAAACCGCGGCGATCAACACCGGCCGCAGCGCCGTGCCCCGCCGCCACCAGAGCAGCGCCAACAACCCGAGAGCGGCGGCGAGCGGGGCAAAGGCCAGCGGGCTCGCGGTGTCGATCGACCACCGCGGATAGATGAAGATGAGATCGGCGGGCCAGACCAGTTTGCCGAGGTAGAACCAGAACACGCGACCCGCGATGGCGAAACGCTCCGGCCACGTCTGCGCCCACTCCGCGCCCTCCGCGCCGGAGTGGACCCGCTGCTCCCAGATCGTCCACCCAGCGGCGAGGGCGGAGAGCGCAAAAAAGGGTGCGAGCGACCCCAGATCCCGCCACGTGAGGCGCTCGCGACGCCACCAGGTGAGCAAGGCCAGCGCCTCGGGGAGCATGACGGTCGATGGTTTGCTGAGGATCGCGAGGCCGGCAAAGAGGAGGGCGAGCGCGCAGGGCCGGTGGCTGCGAGCGTCAGCGAGTGGCGGTCCGTCCACTCGCTCACGCTCGCGGCCACCCAATCCGATCCATCGCAGCCAGGCCCAGATCGCCGCCAGAAAGAACACGGCGGACTGGGTGTTCTTCAGTTCGCAGATCCAAGCGACCGACTCGACCTGCACGGGATGGAGCGCCCAGAGGGCCGCGCCGAGCCAGGCGCCGGGGACGCTCAGCAGCAGGAGCACGCGCCAGAGCAAGATCGCCGCGAGCGCGTGGCAGCCGAGGGTGACGAGGTGATAGCCGAGGGGATTGAGGCCCCAGAGCGCGTGCTGGACCCAGAAGTTCGTCAGGACGAGCGGGAAGTAGTTCGCCCGGGCGGAGGTCCAAATTTCCGTCAGGCCCAGTGGACCGATGATCGTCGGGTTGGCGGTGACGTGCAGATCGTCGTCCCACAGGAAATCGCCCCGCAGGGAGACCCAGTAGGCGGCGACGAGGGCGGCGACCAGCACCGCACCCAGCACGAACGGGCGCCCCAGGAGGGGACGGGCGGGCGGCGATTCGGAGCGGGGTGGACGCATGCAGTGCGAAGTGGAGCGCACCGATAAAAAAGCGCCAGCCCGAAGGCTGGCGCTGCGCAGGCGGAATCAAACCTGTCCTGGCGAGAAACCGCGACCTGCGCGGCGACGAAGCCTTCCAGCTGGATCGCCACGGCGCGCGTCGCGCGCCTCGCGATGACAGAACGCTAGAACCGGCCGGCGACGCCGAACACCCAGCTCGCGCCGTATTCCTCCATCTGGCGGACGGCGGCGCCCTGACCTTCACGTTGGCCGGCGGGGGTCGCCATCCAGATATCGGGTTTGCCCGTGAAATTGCGCGCCTGCACGTAGAGCCGGTAGCGCGAGCTGAAGGTCCAGCCGAGCGAGAGGTCGAACTGCGTGAGCTCGCGGCGATACAGGCCGTAGGCCCCATCGGGACGGGCGGCGATCCAGACCATGCCGACGTTGCCGCTGAATTTCCGGTAGGTGTAGCTCAGGCGCGAGGAGATGCGATGCGGGGCCAGGCCGTTGCGGCGGACGCTCAAGTAGGAGCGGGTGTAGGAGACGTTAAAGCTGGTTCCGTTAAAGGGCTTCGGGAGGAAGCCGAGCTTTTGCGAGTAGGCGGCGGAGAGGCTGCGGTTGCGGCGGGTGCCGTTGCCGTTGCGGGTGGAGCGGAAGATGTAGTCCTTGAAATCAGGGTCCGTCACCCCGAACTCTTCCGCAGTGTAGTCGAAGGTCTCGCGGAGGTTTTCCGTATTGACCTGCGTGCCGGTGAGGGTGGCCTGACCGGGGGACTGCCCGCCGAAGTAGTAGGCGAAGCGGGCGTCGTAGCGGTCGATCTTTTCGGGCAGGAGGCCGGGATTCGGGGCGTCAACGCGATTGATGGTGCCAGCCGCATCCTCGACGATGGTCCAGACCCCGGTGAGGTTGTCGATCGGCGGCCGGCCGATCGCCTTGGTGTAACCGGTCTGGAAATCGAAATTGCTCAGAATGTTGTATTTCAAATTCACCGAGGGAAAGAGGTTGGTGTACTCGGACGTGCGCTTCACCTGCGGGCGACTCTGATACTGATACCGGACTCCGGCAAACGTCGTGGCACTCCCGGAGGTGTTGACGGGATAACCGGCCGCCACGATTTCGTCGCGGGTGCGGGGATCCCACTCCGTGGAGGCGATCTGGGTGCGTTCCCAACGCAGGCCGGCGACGGCGGTGAGTTTGTTCGTCACCCGCGTCTGTACCTGGCCGTAGCCGGCGGTGATGGTCTGCCGGATCTTGCGCTGATTGGTAATGGTGGTCGCGAGGTTGGCGGGGGTGCCGACATTCGTGAAGAGCTCGGGTTGCTCGTGGAAAAGGGTGGAGATCTGGTTGGCATTCGGCCGGCCGACCGTGGTCGGGAGCCCCGCCTGATTGAGCAAGGTCAGGGCGTTGGAGGCTCCCATGTCAAAGGGCTGCACGGCGACGAAGCCGAGCCGGGACCAGTTCCCGCTGCTGGTCGCGGTGGGAGTGCCGTTGACATCGCGGGTGACGGTATCGCCGCCGGGGCCGATGTAGCGCCAGACGGCCATCGCGTCGCCATTGCGATTGTTGCGGCTCTCCTCGGTCCATTTGCTGCCGAAGGAGACGACCGTGGGGAAGCGGGACAGGAAGGCGGGGGTCCAGCGGGCATTGAGCTGACCGGACCAGATGTCGGTGATCCAGGTGCGGTCCAGATTTGTGACGGTGGTGCTGCCGGTCCAATTGGCGAGGTTGGCGGAATCGGGGCCGGAGGTCTGGCGAATGGTCCACTCGTAGGACTCGGCACTCGGGCGGGTGGCCGCCCAACCAGCGGCGAGCGTGGTGGTGCCCGCCCCGGCGGCGAAGCCGCGCTCCAGGGCATCGTAATTGTTCACGGAGCGCGAATTGGAGGCGGAGCCGTCCACGGTGATGTTCGAGTACTTGTATTCGAACTTCTGCGCGAAGGTGCGGGTGTACGTGAGTTTGTCGCCGGGGCTGTTGGCGTAGGTGAAGGCAGGGACGGTGTTGGCGGTCGTGCGGGTGGCCGCGATGCTGGTGACGCCGTTGCCGACGAGACTGGGGCGGCCGTTATTGATGTTCGCGTTGTCGTTGGCCCCGACGAAGGTGAGCGTGCGGTTCCAGAATTCGGAGTCGGCATAGGTGTAGATGCCGGTGAAGGAGAGGACGAGGCGCGGGGTGGCCTTCCAGTCGGCGGTGAGCGTCGCGGCTTCTTTCACGACGGTGAGGGGACCGTCCTTGAAGGCGATCTGGCGGACGACCTGCGGACGGGGATCGGCGACGGTGGAAGCGTTGCTGTAGGTGTTGGTCAGCAGGCGCTGCTCGGCATAGGAACTGGCCTTGCTCGCACTGGCCAGCAGGCCGAAGCGGTTGTTGAAAAAGGACTCGGCGTAATCGAGGGAGTAGTTGGGCTTTGCCTTCGACTCCTTGCCCTCGCGGTTGCCCCAGGTGCGGCTGGCGGTGAACTCCTCGTCGTTGAAGTTCATGCCGAAGTTGTAGGAGATGGAGCGGCCGCGGCGCTCGAAGGCGCGCTTGGTCTTCATGTTGATCGAGCCGCCGGGCGTATCGGCATCGGAGGCGGCGGTACGGGTGAAGTTCACCTCGATGGAATCGATGGCGTTGATGGAGAAGCCTTCGAAACTGGTGGCGCGGGAGGCGTCGCCGCCGCCGCGATTCGCATCGGCGCTGGCGGTGCGGATGCCATCGAAGGAGACGCCGACGTACTGGGACTCCATACCGCCGAGGGTGGGGCCGCGGGCCTGCGACTCGACGTAGTCGATGTCGACGCCCGGGAGGTATTTGAGAAATTCGCCGACGTTGCCATCGGTCACGTCGCCAAAGATGTCAGCCGAGACGGAGTTGCTGATGTTCATGCTGCGGCGCTGTTCCATGATGGCCTTGGAATTGCCCTCCCGCTCCGAGTCCACGGTGAAGGCCGCCAGTTGGACGACGCCGTCTTTTCTCACGGTTGGCTGGACGTTGTCGGTGCTGACGAGGTTGATCTCGCGCACGGCCGGCTGGCCGGCGGTGACCGTGAAGGACTCCTTCACGGTGTTGTAGCCCGAAAAGGTGACGGCGATGCCTGCCGGTCCGACCGCGACGTTGTTGAACTGAAACGTGCCGTCGGTCTCGGTGTAGGTCACCTGGTTGGTGCCATCGAGGCGCACCTCGGCGTTGGCGACGTATTCCTTGGTCGCAGGATTATAAACGCGGCCCTGGATGGAGCCGGTCGCCGGGGCTTGGGCGCGGACGCAGAGGGTCGCAGCGAGCCAGCAGCAAACGAAGGCGGTGAATCTCTGCCAATGCGGCAGCCGATGGTGGGTGGTGGTGGTCATGGGTCGAGGGGTTGGTCCGGGAAGTTTCCACAACGTCATCGTACGATGACGGACGGAGGAGCGGAACGGACGTGGGAGACGGGGCAGGGTAAAAAATCGGCCGTCAGCGCCGATGATTCGCGGAAAGTGGGAAACAGTTCGGCGGACAGCGCAAGTGCTTTGATCACCCGGGCGTGGATCTGCCAAAAAAAAGCGCCAGCCCGAAGGCTGGCGCCGAACCCCGCGTCCGACGGGAAGAGAAGACCGGTGCCGCGCGAAACCAATCGCCGAGCACCGGCGGCGATCACTCAGAAGCGACCGCGGACACCGAAGATCCAGTTGTCGCCGTACTCCTCCATGTGGCGGAGGTGCTTGCCGACGCCCTTCGCGGCGCCCGGAGGCGTCTCGTAGCGCAGATCCTTTTGATTGGTGGGATTGCGGACCTGGAGGAAGGCCGTCGCGTAATTGCTGAGCTTCCAGGTGAGCGAGCCGTCCCACTTGGTCATCGCGCCCCAATAGCGGTAATTGACGCCGTCGATCGGGCGGTCATCGACCCAGATGAAGCTGATGTTACTGCCGAAGCGACGGTAGTTGTAGCCGAAGCGGCCGGTCCAGCGGTGCGGCGCGAGGTTGTTGCGGATCTGGTTGGCGTACGAGCGGGTGTAGGTCGCGCCGACGTTGATGCCGCGCAGGTACTCGCTCTGGAGGAAGCCCAGGGTCTGCTGGTAATTCAACTCCATGTTCTTGTAGCGCTGCAGGCCGGGGACATTGGAGCGGACGTTGAACGTGTAGTTGGTGAAGTCGGGATCATCGACCCCGAACTGGGCCGCCGTCATCGTGACCGTCTGGATGAAGTTCTTCGTCTCGACCATGTTGAACTGAGCGGTGAGCTGGCCGTTGGAACGGCCGCCGAAGTAGTAGGCGAGGCGCGTCTGATAGGACTTCAGGTACTCGGGGAGCAGATTGGCATTCGGGGTGGAGACGGTGAGCCCGTTGTCGTTGATGACCCAAAGGCCGGTGACATCGTCGACCCCGGGGCGGGAGATGCCCTTGTTGCCGCCCGCCTGCCACTCGAGATCCTTCGTGATCTGGTACTTGAAGACCGCCGAGGGGAAGAAGTCCGTGTAGCTGCCGCGGCGGGTCACCATCGGGTTGGTCTCAAACATCGTGCGCATGCCCTCGAAGGTCGTCGGGCGGCCGTTGTTGGTGCCGGGAGCGTTGAGCGGGACGTTCAGCGCAAGCAACTGGGCGCGGGTGAGCGGATCGCGCTCGCGATACTTGCCGAGGGTCTGCTCGACACGGGCCCCATAACGGAGCGTCAGCTTGTTGGTGATGCGGGTGTCGGCCTGCCAGTAGCCCGCATTGATCGTCTGCACGAAGCGACGGGGGTTGGCGTATTCCTTCGTGTAGAGGTTTTCCGGGGTCGAGGTGTTGACGAAGAGCTCGGGGTGAGCGTGGAAGAGATTGGCCACTTCGGAACGGCTGACGCGCGGCGGGGTCTTCTCCTGGCCGTTGAGGCCGATGAAGTGCACGGAGTTGGTCGTGCCGTCGCCGAACGGGAGCGGAGAAATGTACTGTGGGCCGACATTGGCCCAGTTGCCGAAAGCGGTGTTGGTATAGACGCCGGTGGTGGCGTTGCGGGTGACGGTATTGCCGCCGGGCCCGATGTAGGACCAGATGTCCATGTCGGAATCGGTGCGGTTGTACCGGTTCTCCGCGTCCCACTTGGCACCAAACTTCATCACCGTGGGAAATTTTTCGAGCCACGGCATCACCCAGCGGGCGTTGACCGCCGCCGTCCACTTGGTCGTAAACCAGGTGCGGTTGTCGTTGTTGACGCGGGTGCCGCCCGAGCGGGTGTTGGTATCGGAGTAGTTGCGCAGGTCAGTCCAGTCGGCGCCCTCGGTCTGGCGAACCGTCCACTCCCACGACTGGGCGTTGGGCCGGGTCATAACAAAGCCGGCAGGCATCGAGCCGCCCTCGCTGTTGATAAAGCCGCGCTCGATCGACTCATAGTTGTTCTGCGACCGGGCCCAGGCGAGGAAACCATCGAGGGTCCAGCGACCGTTCTTGTACTCGAAGCGCTCGCCGAACTGGCGGGAATAGGTCAGCTTGGCGGAGGAGCCGCCACCGTTGCCTATCGCGGCGACGCCGTTGTTGAGCACCGTGCCGTTGACGGCGCCGGTGGCCGCGCCCGTGTTGCGGGGCGCAACGAGCGTGAGAATGCCGTCGCCGCCGACCGTACCGCGGCCGTTGAGGGCGTTCTGGTTGTCGTTGGCGAGCGTCATGTCGAAACTGCGATTCCAGAAGTGACCCTCGAAATAGCTGTACGACATGTTGGTCGAGAGGACGAGGCGCGGGGTGGCCTTCCAATCGGCGGTCAGGAGCAGCGCGTCCTTGATGATGAACTTCGGACCGTCGCCGAAGCTGACGGAGCGGATCACCATCGGGCGCGTGTCGATCGGTCGGTTGAGCGTGGTGCCGGGCCCGACCGTGGCCGCCGTCTCCACACCACGGTTGTAGTTGATCGTCTGGGACAACTGCTCGGTGTAGGAAGCGCCATGGCTCGCGCTGAGCAGGATGCCGAACC
This sequence comes from Verrucomicrobiota bacterium, assembly GCA_026398065.1. Taxonomy (GTDB): domain Bacteria; phylum Verrucomicrobiota; class Verrucomicrobiia; order Opitutales; family Opitutaceae; genus GAS368. The sequence goes on from JAPLTR010000727.1 coordinate 27,409, forward strand.
TCTCGTTGAGGAACGACTCGGCGTAGTCCGCGGACCAGTTGGGCATCCACTTGTATGACTTCCAATTGTCCACGCCGTCCTGGATACCGGGCTGCTTCTTCAGGGTGAACTCCTCGCCGTTCATGTTGACGCTGTAGCTGTAGCTGAAGGCGCGGCCCTTGCGGTCGAAGGCGCGCTTCGTCTTCATGTTGATCGAGCCTGCCACGGAGTCGGCGTCGTTCTCGGGACTGGCCGTGCGGTTGATCTCAATGGACTCGACGGAGGTGATGGAGAAGCCCTCGAAGCTCGTCGCGCGGGAGGCGGCGCCGCCACCGCGGTTGGCATCGGCGTTGGCCGTGCGCATGCCGTCCATCGCCACACCGACATACTGGGTGTCCATGCCGCCGAGGCGCGGGCCGCGGGGCTCGGACTCGACGTACTCGAGGTCGACACCCGGGAGATATTTGAGGAACTCGCCGACGTTGCCGTCCATCACCTCACCGAAGATGTCGGAGGAGACGGCCGTGATGATGTTCATGTCCTTGCGCTGGGCGGCGATCGCCTTCGAGTTGCCCTCGCGCTGGGAGGAGACCGTGAAGGCCTCAAGCTTCACCGTGCCATCCTTGCCGATGGCCGAGGGCAGAGTGGTGGCCTGGACGTTGATCTCACGGACCGCCGGCTGCCCCGCGGTCACATTGAAAGACTCCGTGACGGTGTCGTAACCCGAGTAGACAATCGTGATGGTGGCGGGACCGGCCGGCACATCCATAAGGCTAAACGAGCCGTCCTGCGCCGAGTAGACCACCTGGTTCGAACCCTGGAGACGGATCTCGGCGTTGTTGACGTATTGTTTGGTGGCCGGGTTGTAGACCCGGCCTTGGATCGAGCCTGTCGTCTGGGCCGAGACCGAGAGGACAGCGGCAAGCCAGCAGCAGGCGAGCGCGACAAATCGCCGCCAAGATGACGGCATAGTTTGGGTGGTGGGTGTCATGGGGGTAAAGTGACCAACCCTTCCGGGTGCAAACACGCCACGCAGTGGCAGTCTGGGGTTCGGGCGGGGTGGTGGGGAAAACCGAAGGGGTAAATTAGAGACACTAATTGCAGCTAGTGAATCTGCGGAAGAAGTAGGGAGTTCAACGTGCAGCGCAAGCGCATAAATAACCAAAAATCGAACACTCATAAAAATGAACGCCGGCTCACGGGCTCCTCGGTGAAAACGTTCTCATTCATCGCCAGTTAGCCACGTCATCCACTGGCGTTCGGCGTGCCGTCGTTTCGGTCGGTCGTGGAACCGGAACGCCAACCCTGGCCGCGAGCGGGCACAAAAAAGCGCCAGCCGGTGATGGCTGGCGCTCGAAATCAGATCGAAGAGGTTCGGTCCGCGTTCCGGAGAAGGCGGCGCCGAGCGTTCCGGCCTAGAACTGCCCTTTCACCCCGAACACCCAGTTGTCGCCGTATTCCTCGGTGCGGCGCAGCACCATCCGCTTCGGATCGTTGGGATAGGACTCATAGTAGAGGTCCTTTTGGTTCGTGGGATTGCGGACCTGGAGGTAGAGCGAGGCATACTTCGTCAGGCGCCAGCTGGCGGAGATATCCAGCTTCGTATTCGCACCGATGAAACGGTAGCTCAGGCTGTCGACGATCCGGTCATCGATCCAGATCGCACCGACCCGGCCACTGAAGCGCTTGTAGTTATAGCTGAGGGAGGCGGTGGCCCGATGCGGCGCGAGGTAGTTGCGCTGCTGGTTCGCGTAGGACCGGCTGTAGGTCACACCGACTCCCAAACCCTTCAGATACGGGCTGGGCAGGAAGCCCAGCGTCTGCGTGTAGTTGAAGTCGAAATTCCGGTACTTCTGGGGCGCCGGATCGTTCGTCTTCGAACTGAAGGTGTACGCCGCGTAGTCGGGATCGTCGACGCCGAACTCCGCGGCGGTGAACGTGTGGGTCAGGGTGAAGTTCTTGCCCTCGTCCTGGATGAAGGCGAGCGACACCTGGCCCGGCGCCTCGTTGCCGAAGTAGTAGGCCACACGCGTTTGCATGACGGTGTGATACTCGGGCAGCAGGTTGGGATTCGAGGTCGTGACCGTCTGATTGGCCTCGTTCACGTTCCAGAGGCCGGTGAGATCGTCGAGATTGGGCCGGGAGATGGACTTGTTAAAGCCGGCCTGCCACTCGAGATTCCGCAGGATCTGATACTTGGCGACGACCGAGGGGAACCAGGTGAGGTAGTCGGAACGGCGGGTGACCATGGGCTGGCTCTCATACTGGTATCTCAAACCGTCGATGGTGTTGGCCCGGCCGTTGTTGGTGGTGACGGGATCGGCCGTGTAGCCGGCTGCGAGCACCTGGGCGCGGGTCAGTGGATCGAATTCCCGAAACGCATTCTTCGTTTGCTCGCCACGGACGCCAAACAGGAGGCGCAGCTTGGAGGTGAGACGCGTGTCGAACTGGGTGTAGCCGGCGTTGACCGTCTGCACGATGTGCTTCGTATTGACATAATTCGCCGTCCAGAAATTCGTCGGCGTCACCGTGTTCACAAACAGCTCCGGATGGGCGTTGAACAGGTCGGCGATGGCCGAGCGGCTCACCCGCGGCATCTGCGCCTCGACGCCGTTGACGCTGATGGTGTGCAGGATGTTCGTCGTGCCCGTGTCAAACGGCAGGCCGGAGACGAACTGCGGGCCGACGTTGGCCCAGTTGCCGAAGGTCGCGTTCTGATACACCTTGGTCGTGGCGTTCTGGACCACCGTGTTGCCGCCCGGCCCGATGTAGGACCAGGTGTTCTGCGGCGTATCCGTGCGATTGTTACGGGTCTCCTCATCCCATTTGCCGCCGAACTTCACCGAGGTCGGGAAACGCTGGAGGAACGGCACCACCCACTTGGCATTCAGGTTGCCGGTCCATTTTTCGGTGATCCAGAGTCGGCCCTCGTTGTTGGCGCGCGTGCCGCCGGTGCTGACATCGGTGCTGGTCCAGTTGCGGAGGTCGTTCCAGTCCGCCCCGGAATTCTGCCGGATCACCCATTCCCACGACTGCTCATGGGGCCGGGTGGCGGTCCAACCGCCGGCCACGCCGCCGCCCTCGGAAGCGGCGAGTCCCCGCTCCAGGCCCTCGTAGTTGTTCAGCGACTTGGAGAAGCCGAAGGCGCCGTCCACCACCAGCCCGCCCACCTTGTACTCGAACCGCGGGACGTACTGGCGGTTGTAGACGAGCTTCACGAAGTCTCCGCCGCCACTGTTCACCGTGGACACCGTGGAGGTGGTGGTGCGGGCAGGCGCGACGACGGTGAGGAGGCCGTCCCCGCCGACGGTGCCGCGGCCGTTGTTCACGTTCGCGTTGCTGTTGGCGGCAATGAAGGTGAAGTTCCGGTTCCAGCACTCCCCCTCGTAATAGCTGTAGATGAGATTCAGGGAGAGGACGAGGCGGGGCGTCACCTTCCAGTCGGCGGTGAGGAGCAGCGAATCCTTGACGATCAGCTTGGGGCCGTCGCCCACGTCGATCTGGCGCATCACCATCGGCCGTGGGTCGGCGGCCGTGGGCGAGCGGTTGTAATCCATCGTGACCTGGTGCTGCTCGGTGTAGGAATCCGCATGGGAGGCGCTCAGCAGGATGCCAAAACGGTTGTCGAAAAAGGACTCGGAATAGCCGAGCGAGTAGTTCGGCTTCCATTTGTAGCTCTTCTCGCCCGGATGATCGCGCAGCCCCGGCGTCTTCCGGAGGGTGAATTCCTCGGCGTTGAAGTTGACGCCGTAGTTGTAGTCGAAGCGGCGGCCCTTCCGGTCGAAGGCGCGCTTGGTCTTCATGTTGACGGAGCCTGCCGGCGAGTCGGCGTCATTTTCGGGGCTGGAGGTGCGGTTGACCTCGATCGAGTCGATGGCGGTGATGGAGAAGCCCTCGAAGCTCGTGGCGCGACCGGCCGCTCCGCCGCCGCGCAGGGCGTCGGCACTGGCGCTGCGCATGCCGTCGAAGGCGACGCCCACATACTGGGAATCCATGCCACCGAGGCGCGGACCGCGCACCTCGGACTCCACGTAGTCCAGGTCGACGCCGGGAAGGTATTTCAAAAATTCGCCGACATTGCCGTCCGTCACGTCGCCGAAGATGTCGGAGGAGACCGAGGTGCCGATGTTCATGTTGCGCCGCTGGGCCATGATCGCCTTGGAGTTGCCCTCGCGGTCGCTCGAGACGGTGAACGCGGCGAGTTGAATGACCTCGGCGCCTTTGGCCGCGACTTCGGCACTCGTGAGATTGATCTCGCGTACCGCCGGCTGCCCCGCCGTCACCGTAAAGGATTCCTTCGCGGGAGTGTAACCGGTAAAGTTGACTGTGAGGGAGGCCGAGCCGACCGGAACATTCTCAAAGCGGAAGGATCCGTCGCTCTCGGTGAAGGTGACCTGATTGGTGCCGTCCAGCCGTACTTCGGCGTTGCCGACATATTCCTTGGCGGCCGGGTTGTAAACCCGGCCTTGGATCGACCCGGTCGCGGCGGCTTGCGCATAAAGCCCGCTGGCGAACAGCCAGCCGAGGGCAAAGATCAAAGCCGGCCAGAAGAGCCGGGGGCGTTGCTTGGTAGTTTTCATGTGTAGCGGTGTTTTCGGGGGCGCAAAAGCCCGCGGAGGTCGTCCGAAAAACGGACCACCTTCGGAAGGCTCCCGCACGTAGGGTTCCCCGTGGTTGACCACCATCATAGTCCAAACCCGCTGGCGCGGCTCAGCATCGCTTGCGTGAGTGTGCGCGCGGATTGCGCGGCTCCTCGACGGCGGGCAAAGTGCGCTCGCGGCCCACTCCCGCACCAACCGGTCTGAGCCCGCCGCTCACGCGTCGCGATGGGTGCGCCCGGCGGTGGACGCGCCGCCGCCTCAGAACTGCCCTCTCAGGCCGAGGACCCAGTTGGCCCCGTATTTCTGCATTTCACGCAGGTAGCGGTTCTGGCCCTCGACCGAGCCGGTGGGCGACTCATACCAGAGCACGGGCATGCTGGTGATGTTGCGGCCCTGGATGTAGGTGGTGAGCCGGCTGTTCAGCTTCCAGTTCAGGGAGAGGTCAAACTGCGTGAGCTGACTCGCGAAACGGCCATAGACCCCGGTGTCGCTGGGGGTGTCGGGGCGCCAGACCATGCCGAGGGAACCGCTGAATTTCTTGTAGCTGTAGCTAAGGCGGGAGGAAACGCGATGCGGGGAAAGGCCGCCGCGGCGCTCGCTGGCATAGGCGCGGGTGTAGGCGACGTTGTAGCCGATGCCACGGAGCACTTCGTAGGGGAGGAAACCGAGCGTCTGGTTGTAGGACCACTCCATGGTGCGGAATTTGCGCATGTTCGCGCTGTTGCGGGTGGCCCGGAAGGTGTAGCCGGAGAAATCGGGGTCATCCACCCCGAACTCGGCGGCCGAATAATCGAACGTCTCGCGCAGATTGGTGATCTCGGTCTGCGAAAGGTCGACGGTGAGCTGTCCCGGGGAGCGGCCGCTGAAATAATACGCCAGCCGGGCCTGGTATTTCTTGGTGAACTCCGGCAGCAGCGCGGGGTTGGGCGCGGAGACGCGGGAGTTGACCTCGTCGACGACCCACAGGCCGGTGAGGTTGTCGATGGGCGGGCGGGAGATGCCCTTGTTGAAGCCGGTGTGAAACTCGAAATTGCGCAGGATATTGTATTTCGCGGTCACGGACGGAAACCAGTTGCGGTAGGAGGAGTGCCGCGTGATCCGCGGCTGGCTCTCGAACTGATAACGCAGGCCCTCCAGCGTCTGTGCCCGCCCGCCATTGGTATTGGCGGCATAAACGGCGTAGCCGGCGGCGAGCACCTGGGCGCGCAGGAGGGGATCGAACTCGCGGACAGCATTCTCGGTTTCCTCCAGGCGCACGCCGAAGCGAACCTGCAGCTTGGAGGTCGGGCGGGCGTCGAACTGCGTGTAGCCGGCCTTGACCGTCTGCCGGAAGAAGCGGGGGCTGGCGTAGTAGTCGGTGTAGTAGTTCTCGGGCGTGGCCGTATTGACGAATTGTTCGGGATGCGCGTGAAACAGGTCGGCCACGGCATAGCGGTTGACGCGCGGCGGCATGCCCTGCTCCCCATTGATATTGTAAACCGTGAGGGCGTTGGTCGTGCCCATGTCAAAGGCGTGGGGGGAGACAAACTGGGGTCCGACGTTGGCCCAGTTGCCGTAGGTCACGTTCTCGATGGCACCGGTGGTGGGGTTGACCCGCACGGTGTTGCCGTTCGGCCCGATATAGGACCAGATCTGGGTGTTGTTGTAGCCCCGGTTGTCGCGGTTCTCCTCATTCCACTTCCCGCCGAACTTCAGGGACACCGGAAATTTCCGGATCGGGAGAACCCACTTGGCATTGAGCTGGCCGCTCCAGATTTCAGTCACCCAGAGGTTGGTGCTGTTGTCGGCCCGGGTACCGCCATTGCGAGCATTGTTGTTGGTGAAGCTGTGAAGGTCGAACCAGTCAGGGCCGGAGGTCTGGCGGATGGTCCACTCCCACGACTCGGCATGCGGACGGGTCGCCGTCCAACTGCTGGCGACACCGCCGCCCTCGGAACTGATGAACGCGCGTTCGAGGGCTTCGTAGTTGTTGACCGAGCGCGAAAAGCTGGCCGCGCCATCGACCAGCCAGCTGTCGACCTTGTATTCAAACCGGGGTGCGAAAGTGCGGGTGTAGGTGAGCTTCGAGGCCGAGCCATCGCCGTTGTTCACGGTGGCGACGTTGTTGGTCTTGCTGGTCGCGGTGCTGCCGCTCGAGACGCGCGTGGCGACCACGTTCAGCAGACCGTCGCCGCCGACGCTGGCGCGGCCGTTCGCGACGGTCGCGTTGGAGTTGTCGTTGGACGCAACCCAGGTGAAGCTGCGGTTCCAAAACTCCCCCTCGGTGTAGGTGTACATGGCGTTGAAGGACAGCACGAGCCGGGGGGTCGCCTTGAAGTCGGCGGTGAGCAGCAGGGAGTCCTTCAGGATGAACTTCGGGCCGTCCTTGAAGAAGAGCTGGCGAACCACCAGGGGACGCGGGTCGTTCGCATTGGGTGTGCGCTGGTAGTCCGCACGGGAAATGTACTGCTCGGTGTACGATTCGGCGTGGCTGGCGCTCAAGAGAATGCCCAGCCGCTGGCCCATGAATGCCTCGGCGTAGTTCAATTCATAGTTCGGCTTGACCTTGGATTCCTTCTTGTCCGTCGGGCCGTAGGTCTTGCTGAGGGTGAACTCCTCGTCGTTGAAGTTAAGACTGGTGTTGAAGCCGTAGTGGCGGCCCTTCCGGTCGAAGGCGCGCTTGGTCTTCATGTTGATCGTGCCGGCGGGGGAATCGGCGTCGGATTCGGGGCTGGTGGTGCGGCTGACTTCGATTGACTCGATGGCGGTGATGGAAAACCCCTCGAAACTGGTCGCGCGGGAGGCGTCGCCCCCACCGCGGTTGGCGTCGGCACTGGCCGTGCGCAGGCCGTCGAAGGAGACGCCGACATACTGACCCTCCATGCCGCCGAGCCGCGGGCCGCGGGCCTCGGACTCGACATAGTCGATGTCGACCCCCGGGAGGTATTTGAGGAATTCGCCCACATTCCCGTCGGTGACGTCGCCGAAGATGTCGGACGAGACCGAGGTGGAGATGTTCATGTTGCGCCGCTGATCCATGATGGCTTTGGAGTTGCCCTCGCGCTCGGAGGACACGGTGAACGCGGCGAGTTGGACCACGCCGTCGGAGGACTTGGTCGGCGTGAGCGCGGCGGAGCTGATGAGGTTGATCTCGCGCACGCTGGGCTGACCGGCGGTGACGGTGAAGGACTCCTTCACCGTGTTGTAGCCGGTGTAGGTGACCGTGATGGCGGCGGTGCCGGCCGGGACGTTGGCAAATTGAAACGAGCCGTCATTCTCGGTGTAGGTCACCTGATTGGTGGCATCGAGACGCACCTCGGCGTTGCGGACGTATTCCTGGCTGGCGGGGTTGTAGACCCGGCCCTGGATCGTGCCCGTGGCCGCGGGCTGGGAGAAAAGTCCGGCGGTCGTGAGCAACCAGCCGAGGACGACGACAAAGATCGACGCGATTCGCCGATGGTTTCCTAGGGTGTTTTTCATGGGGGTAGTTGGCTTGAGCTGGTCAGGGAACGAGCACTAGACCGGGAAGCGGACGACGGAGGGGTTCCGTCGCAGGGATTTCTTCCCGGGGCAGGTGAACTGATTTTAGGGCCATCCGCGGCCTGAAGCTCGCCATCGGTTGTCCGAAAGTGTGCGTGCATTGCACCATGCTTGCCTGCCACGCCGCCCCGCGACACGTCTATGCGGTCCGTCGCCATCCATGAAACTAAAATCCCCCGCCCCCGTTGCGTTTCTCGCGAGCCTTTGCGTCTTTCAATTCGCGCTCGCCGCCGCCCCCGCCCCGCAGCCGCTGCTCCTCTGGTACGCGCAACCTGCGCGCCTGTGGACCGAGGCGCTTCCGCTCGGCAACGGCCGTCTCGGTGCGATGGTCTTCGGCGGAACCGCCGAGGAAAAACTGTCGCTCAACGAGGACACCGTCTATGCCGGCGGGCCGCATCACAACAACATGCCCGAGGCCCGCGACGGCATCGCCGAGGCCCGCCGCCTCGTGCTCGCCGGTGACTACGCCGGCGCCGCCCGCGTCGCCGATACCAAGGTCCTCCCCGGCAAGACCCGGCCCAACGGCATGCCCTACCAGCCGGTCGGCGACCTGCTCCTGAAATTCCCCGGCCATGACGGCGCCACCCACTACCGCCGCGACCTCAGCCTCGACGAGGCGGTCGCGCATGTGAGCTACGAGGTCGGCGGCGTCCGCTACACGAGGGAACTGTTCGCCTCGCTCGCCGACAACGTCATCGTCGTCCACCTCACCACGAGCAAAGCGGGGGCACTGACCTTCGCGACCGAATGGACCACGCCGCACGCGAAATCCGCCACGCGCAACGATCCAGCAAACACCCTCGTCCTCGCCGGCACCACCAGCGACCACGAGAGCATCCCCGGTCAGGTGAAGTTCGAGGCCCACCTCCGTCCGCTCGCCCCCTCCCGCGCCGATGACACCGAGACCACCCTCCTCGTCGCCATCGCCACCAACGTCGTCAACTACCACGACATTTCCGCCGATCCCGCCGCCCGCGCCCGCGCCGCGCTCGATGCCGCCGGCAAGAAAGACTACGGCACCCTCCGCGCCGCGCACGTCGCCGCGTACAAAAAGCAGTTTGACCGCGTCCGTCTCGACCTGGGCGTCTCCGCCCCCGAGGTGCTCGCAAAGACCACCGACGAACGCGTGCGCGATTTCGCCCGGAGCCGCGACCCGCACCTCGCCGCCCTCTACTTTCAGTTCGGTCGTTACCTCCTGATCAGTTCGTCCCAGCCCGGCACCCAGCCCGCCAACCTCCAGGGCATCTGGAACGACAAGCTGCTCCCTTCGTGGGACAGCAAGTACACCGTGAACATCAATACCGAGATGAACTACTGGCCGGCCGAGACCACCAATCTCGCCGAGCTCCACGAGCCGCTCATCGCGATGGCTCGCGATCTCAGTGTCACCGGCGCGCTCACGGCGAAATCCCTCTATGGCGCGGGTGGCTGGGTCCTCCACCACAACACCGACCTCTGGCGCATCGCGGGTCCGGTGGACGGCGCCGGCCCGGGCATGTGGCCCACGGGCGGCGGCTGGTTCGCGCAGCACCTCTGGAACCGCTATCTTTTCTCCGGCGACGAAAACTACCTCCGCGACATCTATCCCGTGCTCAAGGGCGCCGCGCAGTTCTTTCTGGATACGCTCGTGGAGGAGCCGACCCATCATTGGCTCGGCCTCGCTCCTTCCGTCTCGCCCGAAAACACCCCGAACGCCCGGCCCAACAACGGCGGCTCGCGTTTCGATTTTGGCGTCACGATGGACAACGAGATTCTCTTCGAGACGTTCACCAACGTCGCCCGCGCCGCGGCCACGCTGGGCCTCGATCCTGAGTTCCAAAAGCAGCTCCTCGCCGCCCGCGACCGCCTGCCTCCGCTCCAGATCGGCCGCCACAACCAGCTTCAGGAATGGCTCGGCGACTGGGACAACCCCAAGGACAACCACCGCCACATCTCGCACCTCTACGCGTTGCACCCCGGCAACGAGATCTCCCCGCGCCGCACGCCCGCGCTCTTCGCCGCCGCACGCCAGTCGCTGGAATATCGCGGCGACGTTTCCACCGGCTGGTCGATGGGCTGGAAGGTGAACTGCTGGGCCCGTTTCCTCGACGGCAACCGCGCCTACAAGCTCCTCACCGACCAACTCAAACTCGTCGGCGAACCCGGCGTGAACACCAGGGGCGGCGGCACCTACGCCAACCTCTTCGACGCCCACCCACCCTTCCAGATCGACGGTAACTTCGGGTGCACCGCGGGTCTCGCCGAGCTCTTCGTGCAAAGCCACGACGGCGCCCTCGACCTCCTCCCTGCCCTGCCCGACGTCTGGCCGGAGGGCAGAGTCTCCGGGCTGCGCGCGCGCGGGGGGGTGGAGGTCGCCTCGCTCGCGTGGGCCGCCGGAAAGATCACCGAGGCGCGCATCGCGTCGCGTCTGGGCGGCACCCTCCGCGTGCGCTCGCGGGTGGCGCTCGTTCGCGCTGATGGCACCGCCCTTCCGGTCGCGAAGGGCGAGAACCCCAATTTATTCTACTTCACGCCGCCGGTTCCGCCGCAGTTGGTCTCCGCCGAAGCGAAGCCCGTCGACTACACCGCGCCGAGAGAATACGCCTACGACGTCGTCACCCGCGCAGGCGAAACGATCATCCTCCACGCTGCTCCCTGATCTCACGTGCGTTTCAATCTCTTCAAGCTCCTCGGCATCGGGTTTCTCCTGCTCACGCTCTTCATTGCGTGGCGCACGCGCCGTGACATCGCGAGCGAGGAGACCCAGTGGGGCCGCGCGCTCTTCAACAAATCAGCGCCTCTCCGGCGCTCCGAGTCTCCGCTGCGCTACTGGCTCGCCACCGCGCTCAACGTCGCGGTCGTGCTCCTCTTCGCGCTCGCCGCCGTGCTGATCCTTCGTGTCGGGATCCTGCGTCTCGCCGGGCGCTGACGGCACCGGCCCGACGGCGTCAGCCGCCCTTCGCCGCCGGAGCGGACGCCCATACGACCAGCCAGCCGCTCTTGTCGTCCACATAGACGACCGACGAGGCGTCGCCGGGCACCTCGACGAATTCCGCGCGCGCCACGCTCTGCGACACAAGGTCGTCGTCCGACGGCGCCCAGGCCAAAATCACCGCCAGCGTGGCCGCGGCGCCGAGGGGCAACGCCCATTTGACGGGCCCCCACCAGGCGCGCGTGGCCTCCGGCCGCGCGGCGCGGATCTCGCGGTGGATGTCCTGCCAGGCGCGCTCCTCGTCCGGCACCGGCACCCGCGCCGCGGCGCTCCGCAGGCGGTTGCCCGCCTCACCCAGTGCCGCCTGAAACTGCCGGCACTCTGCACAACCGGCCACGTGGGCGGCGAGACCGGCGCGCTCGGGGGCGGCGAGCGCGCCGTCTCGTTCGGCGGACAGCAGACGTTGGGCGGTGCGGCAGTTCACGTTGAAAACTCGGGCAGGTTACCGGATCGGGGCTTAACCGCGGCCGTAGGCGTAGCCGCCACGGGGACCCGCATCGGCGACCCACACGCGATCGGTCCGATAGGTGAAGTAGCCGGGCCGCAGCGACCGCACTTCGCAACCGCGGCGATCACGGGTCACGATCCACTCGGCGGGCACCCAGACCTTGACCGCGATTTCCTTCCAGTAGCCGCGCGGCGCCGGAGGAGGACAATCGCGATAGTCCGGCGCCCGGCGCACCTCGTAACCATAACCGTACACCGGCGCGACCGGCACCGGGGCGTAATGCGGGGCCACGATCACCGGACCGGGCCGGCCGCCGATGCCGATGTTGAGGTGGATGTCGGTCCCGGCACTCGCGGTATTCGCAAGGCCGGCGAAGCCGCTCACGGCGGCGAAAACAGAGGCGAG
>JAPLTR010000709.1 GCA_026398065.1 Verrucomicrobiota bacterium
CGCCCGGCGGCGGGCCCGCGGGGCGCGGGCGCCGGGGCCGCGGGGGCGACCGCAGGTGCGGCGGCCACCGGAGCCGGGGCGGCCGGGGCGGCGACGGCCACCGGAGCGGGGGCGCGGGGAGCGCTGACCGGGGAGCCCTCTTCGAGGACTTCGACCAGCACTTCATAGATTTTGCCTTCAACGGTGACGCGGAGCTTTTTCATAACGGAAATTCTTTTCGGGTTAGCGGACTTTGTGGGAGAAATAGATCTGACGACGCCCTTCCATGGCCCATTGTTGGATGAGCGCCGTTTCAAGGGCGGGAGCGTGGAGGGTGGTCGAAGAGGTCGCGGCGATTCGTGCGCGGGCTCCGAAGAGCGCGGCGACGGTCGCGACGAGAACGGTGAAGACCTGTTCGCTGACGCCGAATTCGGCGCCTGAGGGAGGAGAGGCCGGGGGCAAAGAGGCCCCCTGCGGGGTGGCCGAGGAATGCTCGTTCATGACAGGAGAATTTTGAGATGGGTCAGCGAACCTTGTGGGAGGAATAGATCTGCCGGCGGCCTTCCATCGACCATTGCTGCATCAGGGATTCGACGGACGGGGTGTTGGCCGGCACGAGGCTCACCGAGGTGATGCGGGCCCGGCTGCCGAGCACCGTCGCGACGGATGCGGCGATGACGGCGGTGATCTCGGCACTGACCCCGACCTCGACGACGGGCACCGGGGCCGGCGGGCGCGCGGGCCGCGGCGGATCGTCGGGGTGCGTGGCCGCGAGCCAGCGACCGAGGAGGGCCACCAGCACGAGGAACACCGCGATGCCGCCGAGCACGGCGAACAGGGCGAGCCAGATGTTGCCGAAGAGGGGGCCGCCGACGCGGGGGGCGGCGGCGGCAACCTCGGCGAGGAGGGGCGGTGATACAAGGGGCATGGTGGTTGTGGTCCGGCGCTCAGAGCGGGATGTTGCCGTGCTTCTTCGGCGGGCGCGTCTCGCGCTTCGAGAGCGTGTTGCGGAGGCCGAACGCGACCATGCTGCGGGTCTGCGCGGGCTCGATCACGTCGGTGATCATGCCCTTGGCGGCGGCCTCGTAGGGCGAGGCGAACTTCTCCCGGTATTCGGCGGCGAGTTCCTTTTCCTTGGCCTTGGGATTGGCGGCGGAGGAGATCTCGCGCTTGAACAGGATCTTCGCCGCGCCGTCCGCACCCATGACCGCGATTTCAGCGCAGGGCCAGGCGTAGACGAGGTCGGCGCCCATGTCGGCGGAGCACATGGCGAGGTAGGCGCCGCCGTAGGCCTTGCGCATGATGACGGTGATCTTCGGCACGGTGGCCGAGGCGTAGGCGAAGAGCATCTTGGCGCCGTGGCGGATGATGCCGCCGCGCTCCTGGGCGACACCGGGCATGAAGCCCGGGATGTCGACGAGGGTGACGACGGGGATGTTGAAGACGTTGCAGAACCGGATGAAGCGGGCGCCCTTGTCGGACGAGTCGATGTCCAGGGTGCCGGCCTTCACGGCAGGCTGGTTGGCGATGATGCCGACAACGATGCCCTCGATGCGGGCAAAGCAGACGACGAGGTTCTTCGCCCATTCCTTGTGCACCTCGAGGAAATCGCCGCCGTCGACGAGGCGGGCGATGACCTTCAGCACGTCGAACGGCGCCTTGGGGTCCGCGGGCACGAGGTCGTTCATCACGGGATCCGACTCGAGGGTGAGCGCCGGGGTGGGCCGGTGCGGCGGGTCCATGACGTTGTTCGAGGGCAGGTAGGAGAAGAGCTTCTTCGTGAGCTCGATGGCGTGCAGTTCGTCGTTGGCGAGGAAGTGCACGTTGCCGCTCACGGAGGCGTGGGCGGTCGCGCTGCCGACCTGGTCCATCGTGGCGACTTCGCCGGTGGCGGCCTTGATCACCTCCGGGCCGCAGATGAACATCTGGGCGTTGGTCTTCGTCATGATGATGAAGTCGGTGAGGGCGGGCGAGTAGGCCGCGCCGCCGGCGCAGGGTCCGGCGACGATCGAGATCTGCGGGACCACGCCCGAGAGCAGGACGTTGCGGAAGAAGACCTGGCCGTATCCGGAAAGTGAATCGTCACCCTCCTGGATGCGCGCGCCGCCGGATTCGTTGATGCCGATGACGGGCATGCCGGACTGCTGGGCGTAGTCCATCAGGTCACAGATCTTCTTGGCGTGGATGCGTCCGAGGGCGCCGCCGCCGACGGTGAAGTCCTGGCTGAACGCGCCGACCGGCCGGCCGTCGACGTAGCCGACGCCAGTGATCACGCCGTCGCAGGGCATGGCCTTTTCCTCCATGCCGAAGTGATGGGCGTCATGCTGGGCGTGCAGCCCGAATTCCATGAAGGTGCCGGGCTGGAAGAGGGCGGCGAGGCGCTCGCGGGCGCTGAGCAGGCCCTTCTTCTTGCGCTCGGCGAGTTTGTCGAGGCCGCCCGCCGCGTAGGCGAGCTGGCGCTTTTCCTCGAGTTGTTTGAGCAGTTCGGGTGCGATGGCCATGGGAGAGGGAGTTGAGGGAGGAATCAGGCCTTCGGCGCGCAGAGTTCGGTGAGCACGCCGTAGGTGGACTTGGGATGCAAGAAGGCGACGAGCTTGCCGGCCGCGCCCTCGAACGGGACCTCGTGGATCAGCTTCACGCCGGCGCCGGCCGCCTGCTTGAGCTGGCCGCCGATGTCCGTCGTGGCGAAGGCGACGTGGTGCACGCCGCCGGCCGGATTCTTCTCCAGGAACTTGGCAATCGGGCTGTCCGGCGAGGTCGGCTCGAGCAGCTCGATATGGGTCTCGCCCGCGGTAAAGAACGCGGTGCGGACCTTCTGCGAAGCGACCTCTTCGCGGTGCTCGCACTTCAGGCCGAGCGCGTTTTCGTAGTAGGGGACCGCCTCGTCCAGTGAACGGACCGCGATGCCCAGGTGATCGATTTTGGTGATCATGTCGTTGTAGTGCGATCGCGGCCGCGAATGCGGCTCTGATGGCGGCGCCACTATGCCGGAGAACGCGGGCGGATGCTTCGCATGCGTTGTCGGTTTACGGTCATTTCTTGGCAATATCTGCGCAGCAAGGTTTGCGCGGATGCAGTAGGCTGAGCGTGTAGAGGAACTAATGGTAACCACAGCCTCCGAAGAAATATGAAATCAGCCGCTCCCGATGAAACGCTTTCCACCGCGCTCGCGCAGTGGAGAAAGACGGTCGAGTCCGAACTCAAGGGTGTCCCGTTTGAAAAAAAACTGGTGACCCGGACGCCGGAAGGCGCCGCCCTCCAGCCGCTGTACACGCGGCTCGATCTCGCGGCGGTGCCGGACCTCGCGGCGCGGCCCGGCGCCGCCCCGTATTTGCGCGGGACCTACACGGTCGGCGCCCGGGACCGCAGCTGGGAGACCTGCCAGGAAATCCCGGCGGCGACGCCGGCGGAGTTCAACCGCGCGCTCCTCGGCGCGCTCATGCAGGGGCAGAACAGCGTGAGCCTCACGCCGGATGCGGCGACGCTGGCGGGACGCGATCCCGCGACGACGGAGGCCGATGCCGTCGGCGCCGGCGGCGTCTCGCTCGCCGACGCAACGGACCTCGCGCGGGCCCTCGAAAAAGTCGCGATCGACTGCGTGCCCGTCCACCTCGCCACGGGGGCGGTCGCCGGCCCGCTGGCCGCGCTCTATCTCGCCGCGGTCACGGCCCGCGCGATTCCCTATGAAAAGCTCACCGGCAGCGTCACCGCCGACCCGCTCGGCGAGTGGGTGCGGCGCGGGCGGCTCGCCTCGCCGCTGGCGGGACAGTTCGACGAACTCGCGGCCTGGACGACCTGGGCCGCGAAAAATGCGCCGGCGCTCCGCACGGTGGGCGTGAGCACGGTGACGTGGAGCGACGCGGGTGCGACGGCCACGCAGGAACTCGCCTTCGCCCTCGCGGCGGGCGTGGAGTACCTGCGGGCGCTGACGGCCCGCAGCGTGCCGGCGGCGACGGCGGCGGCGCGGATGCGCTTCACCTTCGCGGTCGGGTCGCAGTTCTTTTCGGAGGTCGCGAAGTTCCGCGCCTTCCGTCTGCTCTGGGTCCGGGCGCTCACGGCGTTCGGCGCGGGCGGAGCGGCGAAGGCGCTCGTGGTCCATGCGCGCACCGGCCGGTGGAACAAGACGGTGCACGACATGCATGTGAACATGCTGCGGGTGACGACCGAGGCCTGCTCGGCGGTGCTCGGCGGCGTGGACAGCCTGCACGTCTCGCCGTATGACGAGATCGGCGGGGCTCCGGACGAGATCTCGCAGCGCATCGCGCGCAACGTGCACACGCTGCTGGCCGAGGAGTTTCACTTCAAGGACACCGCCGATCCGGCGGGCGGCTCCTGGTATGTCGAGAAGCTCACCGACGATTTTGCGCGGCGGGCGTGGAAGCAGTTCCAGGAGATCGAAGCGGCGGGCGGCTATGCCACCGCGTTGCGCGCCGGCCTGCCGCAGAAGCTGGTGGCCGCCTCCGCCGCGGAGAAGGACGACGCCATCGGCAAACGCCGCACGGGCCTCATCGGGACGAATCTGTTCCCGAACCTCCGTGAGAAAATTCCGACCGTGAAATCGCGCGATACCGTGGCGCTGGCGCTCGCCCGCAGCCGGGAGATCGCCGCGCGCCGCGGGACGGCGCCGACGGTGGCCCCGGGCATGGATGGCGCGATCCGCGCCGCGGCCGCGGGTGCGACGC
>JAPLTR010000449.1 GCA_026398065.1 Verrucomicrobiota bacterium
AAACGCGGGTGCGCGCAGATCGCGACCGGGGAGAAATCCACCGCGAGCCTTGATCCACCTTGATCTGGTCGGATTTACTCGGATTTGGTCGGATTTCCCGCGATCCCCGGAGTCCTGGTCCCGGTAGCCGCACCGGTTACGGTGCGGTCCGAAAGAGAGGGGAGAGCCCCCAACCTTTTCCGTCGAGGACGCGGATGCCCGCGGATCGCGACCGGGGGGACATCCACCGGGAGCCTTGATCCACCTTGATCTGGTCGGATTTACTCGGATTTGGTCGGATCTCCCGCGATCCCCGAGGTCCGGGGCTTGGTAGCCGCACCGGTTACGGTGCGGTCCGAAGGGGAGGACAGAGGTCCCAATCTTTTCCGCGGAAAACGCGGCTGCGCGCGGATCGCGACGCGGGAGACATCCCCCGGGAGCCTTGATCCACCTTGATTTGGTCGGATTTACTCGGATTTGGTCGGATCTATTCGGATTTGGCCGGATGCCCCGGGCGCCCCGGTTTGATTCACCCGGATCGCGGCCGACTGCCGCACCCTCGCGGACCGCGGGTGCGCCTCCGGCAGCGCGTAACGCGGCGGCGTTTCGGGCGGCGGGGACGTTCCCGGCCGCGGGCGATGCGGCGGCGTCTCGCGACGGAGGGTGTCCGGGTCGATCGGGCTTCATCGGCGGGTGGCGGGTTGAGCGTGGGGCCGACTCTGGGGTTTGGCTGAGTATTAGTCAACAATAAAGTTGACTGGAAGAACAATTCCGCGGTTCGCTCGCACGGCGCGGGCCGGAGCGAACGCCTCCGGCACGGCGTCGGCCGGGTAGGTGGGGAAGCTCAGCTCCAGCAGCGAAACCGCCGGCACTTCGAACCGGGCCGTGCCGGCGCTGCGGTCCACCAGCATCGCGATGGCCACGGCGGTGCCGCCGGCCTTCTTCACGATCTCGAGGCTCTCCAGCACGCGGCCGCCGCGGGTCACGACGTCCTCGACGATCAGCACGCGCTCGCCGGGGGCGAGGGTGAAGCCGCGGCGCATCACGAGGGCGTTGTTTTCCTTTTCGGCAAAGATGTAGCGGGCCTTCGCCTGACGGGCGACTTCCTGGCCGATCACGAGGCCGCCCATGGCGGGCGCGAGCACGGTCGAAAAGGTCAGGCCCTGCGAGCGCACCTTGGCCAGCAGGAGTTCGGCGAGCCGCTCCACGGCGTCCATGCGCTGGCAGACCTGCGCGCACTGGAAGTAGTGGCCGCTGTGCAGCCCCGAGCGGAGCACGAAGTGCCCCTGCAGCAGCGCGCGCGTGCGGGTGAAGATGTCGAGGATTTCCTGTTGTCCGGCGTCCATGGGAGAACGACGGTGCGGCAACCGCGCGAAAAAACAAAATCAATTTTGCACTCCGGCGGAACCCGTTGGTAAGCTCCTGACGTGGTGACGAATCAGACCATTCCTCCGCTCGAAGACGAGCTGGGCGACGTGCTCGAAAAGGCGATGCACCGCGCCGGGCTGACCGACGAGTCCCTCGCCGAGCGCAGCGGCGTGCGCGCGGGCCGGATCCTGGATGCGATCGACTACCGCTCGGACCTGACGCCCGACGAGCTCCGCCGCCTCGCCGCCACGCTGGGGCTCAACGAGGTGGGCCTCTGTGCGCTGGGCGCGGGCCAGTACCCGCAGCCCGCGATCGGGCCGCTGCCCTTCTGCGTCTGGCCCCTGCGCATGCCGCACGGCATCGGCGTGGCCAACGCCTACCTCGTGGGCGAGTGCGGCAGCGACCGCGCGGTCCTCTTCGACACCGGCGCCGGCATCGGGGCCCTCGAGGCGGTGTGGCCGCGCAGTATCCGCCGATTGGATGCGGTCTTTCTCACCCATGTCGAACCCGAGCACGCCGGCGGCCTCTGCGAGATCGTCGAGCGCTTCGAGGTGCAGGCCGCCTTCGTTCCGCAGGGCGCCACGGCCCCCTGCGGCCGGCCGGCGGGGGAGGGGGAGAAGAAGACCTTCGGCCCGCTGGAGATCACCGTCTTCGCGACGCCCGGCCACGCCGCGGCCCACAACTGCTACCTGCTGCGCGCCCCCGCCGCGCGCACGGGCGGCACGCTCCTCATTTCGGGCGACCTGGTCTTTGCGGGCTCGGCCGGCGGCGGCTATTTTTCGCACGAACAGCAGCGCCTGAACCTCCGCCGCGTCCTCCACGCCGTCCCGCCCGCGACGATCATCGCCCCCGGCCACGGCCCGCTCACGACCGTCGAGAACGAACTGCGGTACAATCCGTTTGTGGTGTGAACGCCCATGGCTCTCACGAAAAAAGGCCAGTTCAACTACGGGGACACGCAGGCCGACATTCAGGCTGAGTTGGTCGACTACAGCGCGACCACCACGGGCTATGAGCCGACGCACTTTGCCGAGGCTGTCTGCCGCTGCGGCGAACGGGTCTTCACGCTGTCGATCGACGACACGGAAGGAGCTGCGGTACGGCAATGCCGGAGCTGCCAGAGATCCCATGCGATGGGTGATAGCGCCGAGTACCTGGAGGACGCCAACCTGAAGGAGTGCGAGTGCCCGTGCGGCGCCGGTGCGTTTGAGCTCACGGTCGGCGTCGCCCTCTACCGCAACACGGACGACGTCCGTTGGATTTACATCGGGGCGCGATGCCCCAAGTGTGGCCTCACGGCGTGTTACGCCGATTGGAAAAACGAGTTCAGCGACTACCGGAAGCTGCTCGAAAAGATCTGAAGTCACGCCGACGTGGGGCGTATTTAGAAATGGTCGGGGCGGCGAGATTCGAACTCGCGACCTCTACGTCCCGAACGTAGCGCTCTACCAGGCTAAGCTACGCCCCGAAACATTTCTGCGGGGCACTGCGCCCCGAGGAACGTGGAAGAAAGCTGGCGGCGGAGGGCATCGCAAACAAATTCGCCAGTTTTGTGCGTGCACCTCTCGGTGGCCGTCGCCGGGCGCGTTGCTTCGGGTGGGCGGAGGCATTCGAGACCAACGCCCCGGAGGCTCGGAGGAGGGTGACGAAGAATGGCGGAGGTTGGGGGTTCGTCTCCGATAACTTGGGAAATGTGTCGGGCGTAAAGCCCGACCTACACGGCCGCGGCCTCCCGCAATGGCGCAATTTCATCCGTGGCCGGTCGGTTCTCGCGTGACGTATGCGCGGACCCACCGGATGAGCACCAAGGTGGCGCGATCTACGCTCTACACCCCATGGCCGGCCGGCGCGTCCGCGGCTATCCTACCTCCTGCCGGCGCGGAGCCAATGCTTCGCGTGGGTGTCTCATCATCTCGCCCAGCCCGATCACCACCACCACTCACTGCCCGGGCCCGTCGGCGGGCCGCCGCAGCGGTCAGCCCTGCTGCCCGTCCGGTCCACGTCCCACGCCCACCCGGCGCCTCCTCTCCCCATGACCTTGAAATCTGCCGCTGCGCGAAAACCAACGTTCGATGTCACCGTCCGGGTCGGCTGCAGCCTTGTCTATGAAGTGACGGGCACCGCCTCCCTGCTGCTCAACATCCAGCCGCGGCCCAACCGCGATCACTCCGTGATCTTCGAGGCCCTGTCGCTGGGGCACGACCTGCCGACCGAGCAATTCGTCGACAGCCATGGCAACTCGATGCGGCGCGTGATCCTCGCGCGGGGGACCAATTCGTTTCGGCACGATGCGATCGTCGCCGTGTCGTCCACGCCCGACAACGGGGACCTGCCGCCCGTCACGCCGGAATCGCCGGACCAGCTGCCGGTGGACCTGCTGCGCTACACGCTGCCGAGCCGATACTGCGACTCGGACAAGCTGACGAATTTTGCGTGGGAGAAATTTGGCCAGGTGGAGCACGGCCTGCCGCGGGTCGACGCGATCAGCCGGTGGCTGCACGAGAACATCGAGTACCGCTACATGTCCGGCCGCGCCGACATTTCCGCGTGGGAGGTGTTGCAGCGCGGCTACGGGGTCTGCCGCGATTTTGCGCATCTCGCCGTGGCGCTCAACCGGACCTTCAACGTCCCGGCGCGCTACGTGACCGGGCACCTGCCCGACATCGGGTTTCCCGATCCGGAGAACCACATGGATTTCCACGCCTACGCCGAGGTCTATGTGGGCGGGCACTGGTTTACGACGGACGCGCGCTTCCATGTGCCGCGCATCGGCCGGATCAAGGTCTCGTGCGGCATGGATGCCGTGGACGGGGCGTTTTCCACGATCTTCGGCGGGGCGGCGCTGACTTACTTTCAGGTCTGGGCCTACCAGGTGGCGCGCGGGACGGTCGGGGTGGGGGATCCGCTCGATTTCTCGCGACGGCTCGACAACCGCCACGAGATCCACACCGAGGCCCCGTATTCGCTGCCGTAGGCCCCTGGCGGGGCCGCGCGGGGGCGGTGAGCCGGGGGAAGTGAGGGAAGGGCAGGGGCGCGCTGCTGAACGCGACTTTCTTCGCTTGTGTAGGGCGTCCGGCTTGCGGACGCCTTCGGGGTGGTCGGTCCCAGGCGTCCGCAAGCCGGACGCCCTACGGTTCGGGCTCTTGGCCTCGTGCGTCAAATTGAACCCGTGGTACGGGGCGAGCCGCGGGACCGGGCGCCGCCTCGGCGGGCGGCCATGGTCGGCCTCCGGACGGGTGTGGCGTGGGGCGCGTCAGAGCAGGGCCAGGGAAGCGACGGGGCGCTGCGAGCGGGCGGCCCATCTCACGAATCTTGCCGCCGGGCGGGCGCCCGGTTTTGGGCACAAAAAAACCCGGACCGAAGTCCGGGTTTCGTAAAGCTTACTTCGGGGCCGGGGGGAGCGGCGGCGGGGGCGGCATGGCCGTGAGAGAGCTCTCGGCGGCCTTGCGGGAGATCATCTCCGTGGTGCGCTGGATGTCGAACTCGGCATTGCGCTTGGCGACCTTGGCCAGCTCGACCTGCTTGGCCAGTTCGAAGGCCTCGCGGTTCAGCTTGTCCTTGGCCTTGCGCAGGGTATCGAGCTCGATTTCGGTCTTGGCCACTTCCTTCGCAGCCTTGTCGCCTTCGGCGAGGGCCTTGTCGGTCGCGTCCTTCACCTCTTTGTCGGCGGCGGCGAGCTTGGCGAGTTTGGCGGCTTCCTTGTCCGCATCTTCCTTCTCACGGGCGATCTGGCGCTCCTTGGCGTCAGCGGCGTCCTTCTTCTCGGCGAGGGCCTTGGCGGCGGCCTTCTCGTCGGCCAGCTTCTTCACCTGCTCAGCGCGGGCGTGCTCGCGGGCGGCAGCTTCCTTTTGGTAGCTGAAAAAGAAAACCAGGAACGCACCCAGCATGATGCCAGGGAAAATGAGATACATCCACTTTTTCATCGGTAAGGTGTTGGTTTAGGATTTCTTGGCAGCGAGGGCGGCCGCGGCGGCGGCTTTCTTGGCGGCTTCGGCCGCGGCGTCGGCGGCGGCGATCCGCTCAAGGACGGTACGCAGGCTCTGGACGTTTTCTTCGGCTTTCTTCACATATTCACGCTGGAAGGCGATCTCGTCGGCGGAGCGCTTCTTGTCGGCCTCGATCTTGTCGATTTCCTTCTTCTCTTCCTCGACTTCCTTCTTCAGGCGTTTGAGCTGCTGCTCCAGCTTGTCCGCGTCACGTTGAGCCTTGAACTTCGCCTGCATGGCCTTTTCGCGCATTTCCTTGTCGGCGAGGTCCTTGGCTTCCTTGGCGGCCTTTTCAATCTTGCGCTTTTCCTGAGAGGCGAGGGCATCCTTGACGGCCTTCT
>JAPLTR010000042.1 GCA_026398065.1 Verrucomicrobiota bacterium
GTTAGCCGCCGATTGCGGTCATCGGCCGACAGGGTTGATATGAACCGCGAAATTGGTGCTCCAGCGGTTTGCGTTGCAGCGCGGTTGCCAATAACTCCCGCACTGTGTCGTCGTCCGTGGCGTGGCGCAACGCTTCCCGCAAATCAATCTCGCCATGATCGCCAAGACAGGGCCTGATCTTTCCGTCGGCAGTCAACCGCATCTTGTTGCACGTTTCGCAGAAATGCAAATTTGTCATCGCGCCAATGAAGCCCACCCGCGCGCCGGTGTGTTGCAACTGGTAATACTTCGCCGGGCCAAAACCGAGCCGCCAGTCCGGCTGGGGAATCAGCTCATCCTTTTGCCGCAACAATTCCATGGCCTCGTGCACCGGCATGAAATTCTTTTCGGTCAACACATCCGTCGTCGTGATCGGCATCAATTCCGGTCTCTTTCCCGCGACCCGTGCCGTCGCCAGCGGTTACTACACCGGCGGTCTCACCGGCCGCGCCGCCAGCACCCTCGCCGCGATCGTCGGCGCGGACGGCAACATCACGATCTACCTCGCTGACGGCACCTTCCAGACCGCCGGGTCCGGGTCGGTGGATGCGACGGGCGGCTTCACGGTCAACACCGCCTCGGGCGCCCGCTTCACCGGCAAGGCCGATCCGACCACGGGCTTCCTCACCGGCTCGCTTTCGGGGGCCAACGGCGGAGCCTTCACCGCCGCCACCGCGTCCGGGCTGTCGTTCAGCGACGGGTTCCTCCGCAATCTCTCGACGCGCGGTCAGGTCGGTACCGGAAACAATATCCTCATCGCCGGATTCGTGGTCGGCGGCACGCTGCCGAAGCAGATCCTGATCCGCGCGATCGGCCCGACTCTCGGCAGCTTCGGCCTGACGGGCGTCCTCGCCGATCCCCAGCTCCAGATCTTCAACAGCAGCAGCGCCCTCGTCGTGGCCAACAACAATTGGGGCGGCGCGGGTGATGTGATCAACGCCTCGAGCCAGGTGGGCGCCTTCCCGCTGGCCGCGAACAGCCTCGATGCCGTGGTCCTGGCGTCCCTCGCCCCCGGTGCCTACACCGCGCAGGTCAGTGGCGTCGGTGGCACAACGGGTGTCGCGCTCGTCGAACTCTACGATGTCGACACGCTCTCGCCGTTCTCCTCGCAGAAGGTGATGAACGTCGCCACCCGTGGAGTCGTCGGCACCGACCAGGGCCAGCTCATCGCCGGCTTTGTCGTCAGCGGCAACACCCCGAAGAAGGTGCTCGTGCGCGCGGTGGGCCCGACCCTCGCCGCTGCGCCCTTCAACGTCGCGGGCGTTCTCGCCGATCCCTTGCTGCGTATCGTCCGCGCGGACAACGTGGTCGTGCGCGAAAACGATAGCTGGGAGTCGGGCAACGATGCCGGGCTGGTCAACGAGGCCGCCGTCAAGGTCGGCGCCTTCCCGCTCGCCGCAGGCAGCAAGGACGCCGCGATCCTGATCAACCTCCCGCCGGGCACCTACAGCGCGCAGGTCACCGGCAGCGGCACAACCACGGGTGTCGCCCTGATCGAGGTCTACGAAGTCCCGTGATCGGGTAGTGGTCTTTCAGCGCAGGGCGGACTTCGGTCCGCCCTTTTTTTGTCCGCTTTGCGACCCTTGGAAATATCGGGTACGTATGCCGGCGCAGTGTGCGAGGGGTGTTTGCCGACGGTCACAGGAAGATCGCTCCGGAGATCTCCCCGCGAGGTCGCCTGCTCTCAGACGCTCCTCCGTAAACCGGCCGCTCCTGCTCTCCGCCCGCATCTCACCACAGCCCGCCCATGAACCCTGCGCCCAGCTTCACGACGACGACGCCGAGGTTCTTCGCCGCATGCGCCGCGAAACACGGCAGCAGCGAGCGCGCGGGATTCCACGTCGCGAGGCGCGCCGCATACAGCCAGAGCGACATCGCGAACACCGCCGCGGTGCTGAACCAGCCCTTCGCATCCAGCGTGAGTGCCCAGCCCGCTTCGTCCTGCCGCCAGAGAAAAGGATGCAGCACCGCAAAGAGCGCCGAGGCGCCCGCCGCCCCGGCCCAGGCCATGGCGCGTCCGCGGTTTTCCACCACGAGCCAGCCGCGGAAGATCAGCTCCTCGATGATGGGCGCGGCGGCGACCGAGTAGAGGGCGGCGAGCCACGTCAGGCGCGATTGCTGGCCCGCGAGCCCGAGCGCAATCTCGCCACCGGTCTCA
>JAPLTR010000004.1 GCA_026398065.1 Verrucomicrobiota bacterium
TAGCGCTCGGCGGAGGCGCGGATCATGGTGTTCTTGAACGGCCGGTAGAGGACGGTCGCGAACTGCCGGTCAATGCGCTCGGAAGACGGCTTGCGGATGAAGCCCTTGCTTTCCTCGACGGTCGCGACGCGGAGGGCGAGTTTGCCGGGCAGGAGCGGGGTGTTGATGTTCAGGCTCTCGCGGTGGCCGCCATAGCTGTCGAAGCGCAGGTCGGCACTGTAGCTGCGGCGGTCGGGGTTGGCCTGCGACGGCACCACGCTGACGGTGCCGGCGGCGGCGCCGAGGCCGAACAGATTGGAGTTGGGCCCGCGGGAGATTTCGACGGCTGCAATATTGTAGGGGTCGAACGGAATCTTGCTGTTGCTCGTGAAATTGCCCCACGCGGTGTTGGCGCCGCCGGCACTCTGGCCGGCCGCCGTGATACCGCGCACGCGGTTTGCCTGCTGGGGATCGGACTGCACCTGGTCATTCACGCCGCCGGAGCGGTTGCGATTGAACGTCGTGAAATTGTCCGTGCCCTCGGTGCTGGCCTCGTACCGAAACACGTCGTTGATGTCGAGCTGGCCGAGGTCGGCCATCTGCTGCTTGGTGACCACGGAGATCGAGGCGCCGAGGTCCTCGAGCTTCGAATTCAGGCGGGTGCCGGAGAGGGTGTTCAGCGCCTGGTAGCCCCGGTCGCTGTCGGACGAGACCTGGAAGGGCGAGAGCACGATGGTTTCTTCGGCAATCGGGGCAGCAGCGCCGGTGGCCGGTTTGGGGCCGGGAGCCGTCTGGGCGGCAAGGGAGGCCGCGAAAACGAGGCCGACCGACGCGGTCGTGGCGATCCTCCGGAGGGGAGGGAGAGGTGACGCAGGGTGGTGGGTTTGCATGGTAAGGGCCGGTACAGGGGTTGGCTGATGCTCCGCGGGGAGGCGGGGTGTCTGGGTAAGGTGACGGTGAACATGGTTTTGGTTGTGTCAGGTCCGATGTGTTGCAAGCGTTGCAAGGGTGGCGATCAAACCCTCTTTGCGTGTACTCGCGGACGCGTGCGGCGTCTCAACGTCGACCGTGTCCCGGGCCCTGTCCGGCCATCCTTCGGTCCGCCCGCAGGTGCGGGAGACGATTGCCGCCGCCGCGCAACGCCACGGCTACCAGCGCAACGAACTGGTGGGGCAGCTCATGTCGCACGTGCGCACGGCGCGCTCACAGCAGTTTCTCGGCAACCTGGCGGTGATCCACGTGCCTTCGCCCGGGCAACCGCGCCTGCTGCCGGCGCAGCGCCGCATCATGGCGGGCGCTGCGGCACGGGCCAAGGAACTCGGATTTCAGCTCTACGAGTTCAGCGCGGGGCGTGACGGACTCCGGCCCGACGGATATGCCCGGGTGTTACGGGCTCGCGGCGTACAGGGGGTGATTTTTCTTTACACCGAGCCGACGGGATTGATGGCGGATTTCCCGTGGAGCGAGTTTGCATCGATCGAGATCGACTACGGTCAGCGTGAACCCGCGCTGCACACGGTGTGCCTCGACCACTACATGACGCTCACCAGCGCCCTGACGCGTCTGCAGGGAATTGGCTACCGTCGGATCGGGCTGTTTGTCTCGAAGTTCAAGGACGAGCGCATTTCTTACAAATGGTCAGGGGCGTTCGGGTCGTTTCAACGGTCGTTTGGCGCGATTGGTGAGGTCCCGCAGTTGGTGTTGGAGCAAATGGAGGAGAAGTCCTTCCTGCACTGGTATCGCGAGCACCGCCCCGATCTGGTGGTCGGTCACGTCGACGAGGCGGTGGTCTGGCTGCAGCGCGCCGGCGTGCGGGTGCCGGCCGAGGCGGGCTTCTTCAGTCTGAGTTGGACGGAACGGAAACGGCCCTGCGCGGGACTCGATCTGCGCCTCGAACTACAGGGCGAAGTGGCGGCGGAAACCGTGATCTCGCAAATCCACCGCGGGGAAAGCGGTCTGCCGGCCGATCCCCAGACCATCATGGTGCGGGGGCGCTGGGTCGACGGGCCGACGCTAGCCGTGCCTACATCCCGACCGCACTGAGGAGGCGCTCCAGACCGTAACCGAGCATGCAGGTGATCGGGAGGGTCAGAACCCAGGCCCAAAGGATGCGTTCGACGACACCCCACTTGACCGCGCTCAGGCGCTTGGTGGCCCCGACACCCATGATCGAGGTGGAGATGACGTGGGTGGTGGACACGGGGACGCCAATCATCGAGGCGCCGTCGATAATGATCGCCGCGGTGGTCTCGGCGGCAAAGCCCTGCACGGGCTGAAGCTTCACCATCTTGTGACCCATGGTGCGGATGATCCGATGCCCGCCGGCGGCCGTGCCGGCCGCCATCGTGATGGCGCAGGCGATGACCACCCAGTAGGGGATGTCCTTAAATTCGGCGACCCGGAGGAAGCTCGCCCACTCGGGGATGTCCGCGAAGACGCCCGTGGTCGTGCCGGTGAACAGCGCCAGGGTGATGATGCCCATGGTTTTTTGGGCGTCGTTCTTGCCGTGGCCATAGGCCATGAACGCGGCGCTGAACAACTGGGCCTTGCCGAAGATCAGGTTGACCATGCGCGGGGTCGTCTTGCGCAGCACGATCATCAGCGTCCACATCAGCAGGGCGCCGCCGACGAAACCGATGAGCGGGGAGCTGAACATCGGTAGCACCACTTTCGGCCAGAGACCAACCGCGGCGCCGTGCTTGTCCGTGGCGGACCAGATCAGCACGCTCCACTTGCCGCCGGCGGTGGCGAGGGCGGCGCCGCACAGGCCGCCGATGAGAGCATGGCTGGAACTTGACGGCAGGCCGAGCCACCAGGTGAAGATATTCCAGATGATCGCGCCCAGCAGCGCACATAGCACGGTGAGCATCGTGACCGCGCCCGCCTCGACGAGCCCGCCACTGATGGTCTTCGCGACGGCGGTGCCGGCCATGGCGCCGATGAGGTTGAAGAACGCGGCCATCAAAATGGCCTGGCGGGCGGTGAGCACCTTCGTCGAGACGACGGTCGCGATGGCGTTGGCCGTGTCGTGAAACCCGTTGATGTATTCGAAGACGAGCGCAGCCAGCAAAACGAGCAGGAACAGCGTCATGGCGCGGGGGCGGGCGGCGCGTTACGAGTGCTTGAGGACAATCTGGACGACAATGTTGCCGGCGTTGCGGCAGCGGTCCACCGCCTGCTCCACCATTTCGTAGAGTTCCTGGAGGATGACGAGTTCCTTGGCGTCGTACGGGCCGTGGTAAAGGTCCTTGAGGAGGGTGAGCATGACCTTATCGGCTTCGCCCTCGGCAAACTGGAGGCGGTCGTTGGCCTCGCGGATCTTCTCGATGGTGGTGCCCCCGCGGAGCTGTTTCACCATGAACATCACCGCCTCGGAGGCCTGAAGCATGAGTTCGGCCTGGCGCTGGAAGGCGGTGTGCGGGACACGGCCTGGGTAAATGGAGAGGCGTTCGACGATTTTCTCGACCTGCTTCGGGATGCGGTAGAGCGCCCAGGACAGCGCCTCGATGTCCTCGCGCTCCAAGGGCGTGACGAAAGTCTTGCTCAGCTCCTCGGTGACCGTGGCGCGGATGCGTTTTTCCTTGCGACGGGTCTGGATGAACTCGTCGAGCGTGCTGCTGGGGACGCCGCCGGCGG
>JAPLTR010000539.1 GCA_026398065.1 Verrucomicrobiota bacterium
GGCTCCGGCAAGTCCACCCTCCTCCACATCCTCGGACTGCACGACGCCGCGTGGGACGGTGAATTCTTCCTCGCCGGCGAACCCGTCCACAAGCTCGACAAGAAAAAGCGCTTCGAGCTCCAGAAGAAACACGTCGGTTTCGTCTTTCAGAGCTACCATCTCCTCGACGACCTCACCGTCTACGAAAACCTCGAGATTCCGCTCTCCTACCGCGACACCCCGAAGAAGGACCGCGAGAGCATCGTGTGCGACGCCCTCGACCGCTTTCACATCGTCGGCAAAAAGGACCTCTATCCCTCCCAGCTTTCCGGCGGCCAGCAGCAGCTCGTCGGCATCGCCCGCGCCCTCGTCGCCCAGCCCGGCCTCATCCTCGCCGACGAGCCCACTGGCAACCTCCACTCCGACCAGGGTCGCGAGATCATGGAACTCTTCCGCAAGCTCAACCAGGAGGACGGCGTGACCATCGTCCAGGTCACCCACTCCAACGAAAACGCCACCTATGGCACCCGCACCGTCCGCCTCGCCGACGGCCTGATCGTCAAATGAAACGCACCACCCGTCCCGCCGCCGCCGCCGTTGTGAAACGTTCGCGCTCATCGAAGAAGGCCGCTCAGGCCGCCACGCGCCCCTTCACCGTGCGCAAGCTCAACGTGACCCCGGGCCTCACCCGGCACCCCTTCGCCTCCGACCGCGCCGCGCGCTCCGCGTACGTCAACGCCTTCTGCGCCTTCCTGCACGCGCCCGCCCAATGAGTTTCTCCCGCCCCCTCCGCGCCCTCCGCCCTTGGAGCCTGGTCCTTGGAGCTTGGAGCTTCCGCCGCACCCTCCTCGCCGCCGCCCTCCTCGCGGTCGGCACCGCCGCGCCGGCCGCGCCCCTGACGCTCGACGACGCCATCCGCCTCGCGCTCCAGAAAAACCAGGCCCTCAAGGTCAGCGCCTTCACGCCCCAGATCGCCCGGGCCAACGTCCTCGCCGCCTACGGCGCCTTCGATCCGTCGCTCAACCTCACCCGGACCCGCAGCGAGACCACAGGCCCCGGCGTCGCGGCGTTCACCACCCGCACGGCGATCACCGACGACTACCGCCTCTCCCTCGACGGTCTTGCCCCCTGGGGCCTCACCTACAGCCTGCGCGGCACCTCCGAAAACGTGCACGGTTCGGCCTACGCCTTTTCCGCCAACTATTCCAGCTTCGGTGGCATCTTCCTGACCCAGCCCCTCCTCCGCGGCTTCGGGTTCGGCTCCACGCTCGCCGGCCTGCGCATCGCCAAGGCCGACCGCGGCATCTCCGACCAGCAGCACCGCCAAAACGTCATCGATACCGTCACCGGGGTCGTCCTCACCTACAACGCCCTCCAGCTCGCCCGCGAAAATTTCCGCATCGCCACGCTCTCCCGCGACCTCGCCGCCCAGCTCGTCGACCAGAACGAGAAGCGCAACCGCATCGGCTCCCTCTCTGACGCCGATGTCGTCCAGGCCCGCGCCCGCGTCGCCACCCGCGAGGAGTCCCTCGTCATCGCCGCCCGCACCACCCGCGACGTCGAAAACCAGCTCCGCCAGCTCATCGGCGAAAGCACTTTTGCGATCAACCCCACCGGCCTCGAACTCGAGCCCCTCGGCCCGGCCGCGCCCGTCACCGTCGACCTCGCCGCCGATCTGAAGACCGCCCTCGACCAGCGTCCCGACTACCAGTCCGCGCGCCTCGGCGTCACCCGCCGCCGCGTCTCCAGCTCGCTCGCGCAAAACCAGCTCATGCCCCGCCTCGATCTCGTCGGCAGCTACGGCTACAGCGGCACCGGCTACAATTTCTCCGCGAGCCGCGAACAGGTCCTCGACCGCGACTACCGGGCCTACAGCGCCGGCCTCGTCGTCTCCATTCCGCTCACCTTCACCGAGGGCCGCGGTCGCGCCCGCGCCGCCAAGCTCAGCCTCCGCCAGTCCGAGGCCGACCTCGTCCGCCTCGAGTCCGACATCGCGATCGACGTCGCCGCCGCCGCCGGCCAGATCCAGACCACCCGCGACCGCGTCGCCGCGACCCGCACCGCCTTCGAACTCGCGAAGCAGGCCCTCGACTCCGAGGAAAAGCGCTTCAAGGCCGGCACGAGCCGCACCCTCGACGTCCTGCAGTTGCAGGAACAGCTCGCCGCCGTGGAAAGCAGCCAGGTCCGCGCCCTCGCCGACGAACGCCGCGCCGTGGCCAACTACGAACGCGAGCTCGGCATCACCCTCGCCCGCCGCGGCCTGAAGGTGGAATAAGACGGATTCCTGCAGAAGGTAACCACGGACGGACACGGATAAACCCGGATCGGGAGGAGAACCCCGGCCACACCGGGAAAAGCAGGCGGGCACCGAAAGGTGACGTCGGTCTGATCGCTGCCACGCGATCGGTCCGCTCGCAGTTCCGTGTCTATCCGTGCTCATCCGTGGTTCAATTGAATCGTTGGCTAAAACGGCCAGCCACCCCGCGCCCTCCGCGGTCGGATGATCGCGTAGGCCGCCCGCTCGCGGGCGCTCCCCCTCTCCGGGTCCGCGGAGCTCATCGTCGATCCTCCCTTGATCGGATCGGCACGGGTTGGATTTGGTCGGATTCACTTGGATTTGGCCGCGCCCTCCGCCGCACAGTCGGGCGTCCGTCTGGCGGACGCCGTTGGGGAAAATCCCGCCCACGCCCGGATCCCCCGGAAGCGCCGGCCGCCGGCCCGCTCGTCCCTTCCGGTAGCCGCGAGCGTGAGCGAGTGGTCCAACGCCCTCCGAAGCTGCGAGCGCCAGCGAGCAGACCCGCCCGCGCATCGCGGTACCTTGACCGGGTGCGATTTGGTTGGATTCACTTGGATCTACCCCGCAACCGCCGCCGCGCTCAACAAGGGCGTCCGTCTGGCGGATGCCGTTGGGGAAAATCCCGCCCAGGCCCGGATCCCCCGGAAGCGCCGGCCGCCGGCCCGCCCGTCCCTTCCGGTAGCCGCGAGCGTGAGCGAGTGGTCCAACGCCCTCCGTAGCTGCGAACGCCAGCGAGCAGCCCTGGCCTCGCAACCCCCTCCCTTGATCTGGTGCGATTTGCTTGGATTTACTTGGATCTACCCCGCAACCGCCGCTGCCAAAGTCCTCCGGACGTCGCACGGTCAGCCTGATCGTGCCGAGCGGACCCTCTTCCGTCAGTCGCCGAACTTCCCACCCGGTCCGGCTGACCGCGCCACGCCCAATGCCCGCTCCACGGGCCGACCTTCCCACGCTTTCGTGTCTTTCGTGTTTTTCGTGGTTCCTCTCCGTTGGGTTCCTCCCGCCCTGATCGCCGGGTCCTTCTTTCCGTGTCTTCCGTGTTTTCCGTGGGCACCTTGATCGGGTCGGATCCGCCTTGATTCGGCCCGATCCCACCACCCCCGGCGGAGAATTCGAACCACAGAGGCACAGAGACACGGAGAAAACCGCGCGGGCCAATCCCGGCGGCCTCAGCCCCGAGCGAGTCTCCCTTCGGTCAGCCCTGGCCCCTTTCCCCTGTGTCTCTGTGCCTCCGTGGTTCACCCCGGTCTTTCTTTCGTGGGTTGCGTGGTTCATCACCGTTTGCGCCGCCTTGATCAGCCTTGAAATGCCTTGATTTGCCTTGAAATGACTTGATCCGCCCCCGCCCGCCCGCCGCCCCCGCGGCGAGGCGCCCATGCACGCGCCCTCCGCCACGCAAGGCGGCGCCGTCCGGCATCTGGGTGATCCGTGTTCATCGGGGGTGGGTGGTTAAGTTTGAGCCGCATTATGTTCTTTTTAAAGTCCACTTTCAAGCGATAAGTTTATTAAAAGAACACGCCAAGCCTCCGCGAGCCCGTTTCGCAGTTCCACCTCTCCCCCGCCCGGACGGTCCTCCGGTCTTTTCCGCATCGGCGATTCGGACTTCCCTTCCCTTGTCCGACGGCCCCCACCCCCATCTCCACCCGCGCTTTTCCACCCCCACTAGCCGCCCCCTCCAGATCCACCCGGACAGTCCCCGCCAAACCCCTCCGGCACACCCGGGTTTCGCCTTCCCCCTTTCCCCCGCTCCCGCATTGCTCACCCCGTTATGCCCCACGTCCCCGGACTGCGCAGTTGCTACGCCAAGGTCGGCCGCCTCGTGTATTTTGGCCGCATGCTGGACAAGCTCCGCCTCCACGCCGCCGGCCGCCTCCCCGCCGAGTACGTCGGCAACCTCGGCGACGCCCAGACCTACGTGCTCGACGGCCGTTGTTGCCGCTTCCTCGGCGTGCCCTACGCCGACCTCCGCACCCGCGCGCTCGCCGGCGGCACCGACGAGGAGCTCCTCGCCTGGGCCCACGCCCGCGGCACCCCGCGCAGCGACGAGGACTGCCACATGTGGAACCGCTTCGTCCTGAAACTCGGCTGGCGCGACGAACGCTCCGCCGTCCTCCCCTCGCGCATCCGCGACAGCGGCCTCACCGGCCGGCCCATCGAGACCATCATCGACCACATCGAATACGACGAAGGCCGCGACCCCGTCGCGACCCGCGCCTGGGACGCGGTATAATAGAACGCGCCAAGGCGCCTCGCCCGATCTGGGCTGGTGAATGATCGAGGGCCGGGGCGGATCTCCGAGCCGTCCGTCAAGAACTCCGCCCGCGCGCGCAACGCACCCCTGCCTCGGCCATGGACCGCGGCCAGTGACTCGACGCCTCCTCGCCCGGCTCCGGCTCGCGGGCAAGCTTGCGTGGCCACCCACCCTCGCACTGTCGCCATTCTTTACGAAATCGGCGGATTCTCCGCGTACGCATTCTTCCCTCCAAATATATAAATCCGATAAGCCGCTCCGATCAGGTTTTTTACAACGATTGAAAATCCGCCCCGCGGCGCTGGATACGTAAATGCTGCTAGGCCCGCGATGAAAACCTCCCACCACCCCACGGTTACCCCCGCCGCGCGCTTCCTCGCCCTCGCAGCCCTCGCCGCCCTGACCGCCCAGGCGTCCTACGCCGACTCCATCGGCATCGATTTTTCGACCACCCGCACCGTCTTCGCCAACACCGGCCCCATCGCGGTCGCGCCTGGCGACACGGCCGGCGTCGTGGGCCAGCAGAACTGGAACGTGATCCAAACCTCCAGCGGCTCCAGCCTCTCGGGCAACACCGCCAACGTCACCGGACCCACCTCCGGCGTGCTGGTCGACAGCAGCGGCTCCGCCAGCGGCGCCCAGATCAGCTACAACTTCGGGTCCAATTCCCAGGGCATCCAGCTCTTCGCCCCCACCAACGCCGACAACAAGCTCTTCGCAAACTATATCGAGGGCGGCTACGGTGCCTACAATTTCAGCACCAACACGTTCGGTCCGGCCCCGACCATGAGCGTCGCCGTGTCGAACCTCTCCTATTCGACCTACGACGTTTACGTCTATTTTTCCGACATCTTCTCGTCCACGGCCAGCTCCACGATCGGCGGCACGACCTATTACTACACCGCCAACAACTTCTCCCCGGTGCTCGGCTCGCCCTATATCCAGGCGACCGGCACCACCGCGGGCACGGCGACCGCCGGGGCCACGTACGCCCTGTTCCAAGGCGTGACCGGCAGCTCGTTCAACCTCGATATCAACCTGGTCTCCGGCAACCGGGCCACGATCGCCGCCATGCAGATCGTCCAGAGCAGCAGCGCCGTGCCCGACACCTCCGCCACCCTCGTCCTCCTCGGCCTGGGTTTCGCCGGCCTGGTGTCCGTTCGCCGCAAGTTCGCCCGCTGATTCCTCCCGCCGCCGGCTTCACCCGAACCCCGCCCTCACCGGCGGGGTTTTTTTGTGTCCGAAGCGGCGCCCGCGCCACCGCGGCTCCGCGCGCCTCGCCGCGAGGGGTTCGCACTTCGCTTCCCGACCGTTTCGCCCCCTTTTATTTCGCGCTCCATTTCTATATAACTCGCTCAGGAGCTTGCTGATTACATGCCCGCCGGCCGTTCGCTATGTGACTCCTCCGGCTCGCCATTGCTGACACACGTCCAGTTTGATGCTTGAATATTGACTCGTTTTCGGAATAGATACGGGCGTCCCGCTCAGCCGGATTCCGACCGTACCGTCCGCCCCACCCCACCCCGCGTATGGATCGTTTCAGCTTCATCGAAGTGACCGACTTGCTCGCCAACGTCGGCCGGGGGCTCGGCCTCGCCAACCAGACCCTCAAACATCAGTCCACCGAGCTCTCCACGCTCGCGGTGAAGACCGCCACCGTGCAGGTCGATCTGGAAATGACTTCGATCCAGACCGACGACGAACTCGGCTTCCGTCTGGGCGCGAAGACCCTCTCGTTCGGCACCGCGACCAAGGAGGACACGCACCGGAACACCTGCAGCATCAAGCTCGAGATCGTCAGCGTCCCCACCGCGACGCCCCCCGCCGCGCCCCCTCCCGCCACGACACCTCCCGCCACCCTGCCCCGGCCGAAACCCGGCACCAAACCCCCTGCCGTCCCGCCCAAAGCCACCGTGCCGAAACCGCCCAAGCCGGCGCGGGAGCCGACCGCAGAATTTTTCCGCCTCGTCACCACCACGCTCAAGGCGAAGGCGGCGGAGGTCCGGCGCCTGCCTGCGGCCCAGGCCAAGGCCGTCGGTGAAAACCTGCAGGCCGCCGCGACCGCCTTGCAGCAGGGTAATGTCCGCGAGGCGAAGAAACAGCTCAACCTGCTCGTGCGCGCATTGCCGCTCCTCCAGCTGAAGCCCTTACCATGAGCCTGCCCAACTTCACGCCCCCACCCCCGCCCCCGGCCAGCCCGCCGCCGCCCGATCCGGGCGCCATCGCCGCCGCCGTCATCGACGTCGGCAAAGGCCTGCTGGAAGCCGGCGGCCACGCCGTCGGCGAACTCGCCAAAAACGCCGGTCAGGTCAACGAGCACACCACCGAGGCGATCAAGGCCATCGGCGACGGGATGAAAACCGCGGCGGACCGCACCCAGACCCTGGTCAACGACCTGTTCAAGGATCTGATGACCAATGCGAATAATTTCTACAGCCACCTTCCGACCGCTCCCCTGCCCCCGCCCCTCAGTCCGACCGACGTGCTCACCGCGATCGCCACCGCCATCAGCCAGGCGGAAAACGTCCTCAACCAAGGGGCTCCCGGCGGCAAGGCGGGCGACTCCCGGCCGAGCAACCTCGTGATCGCCACCGGCACGGTGGACGTGGAGTTCAACCTCCGGACGCCAGCGGGAGAAATGGGCGCCACCACCCGGATCCATCTCGATATCGCCCCCAAGCCCTACAACTGAACCCAACCCACCTCCGCCCATGTCCGCCGCCACCGCCATCTCTGTCGCGTCCTACTCCGTCGTCCTCGCCGAAACCTTTGCCGCCGTCGGGCTCTCCAGCCTCATCCCCGCCGGAGTCGTCACCGCCGCCCGGGTGGCCAAGAACCTCGCGGCCCAGGGGTCCACTACGCCCCCTGACGCCTTGAAAGGCAACTCGTCGGAGATCCTCAAGGCCCTGCCCATCCCGACCGCCGAAATCGACAAACTGCTGCTCGCTGTGAAGGACTCCCTCCCGGCGCTGGATCTCCTGTTGCCCAAGACGGCGAAACTGCATGCCGAGTTCACCTACGAGGCGCGCGAGCAATATACGCTGGACTACTCGGCCAACGGGGCCCTGAGCTACGAAGGCCTCGTGACCGCCGGCGTGAAGGCGGGCTTCCACGCCCTCTACGAGGAGAAATCGACCAACAAGATCACGCTCGATGTCGAGTTCGTGAGCGTCCACGTGCCGCTCTGATCGGACGTCCGCACGCCGCGAAACCGAATGCTGGCGGTAGGGACGGCTCTCCGCGCCGTCCGTCAGAACACCCGCCCGCTCGCGCCGCGCCCCCTCGACCCGCCCGCCATCCGCACGGCCCGCGCGCCGTGCACAATCGACGCGCGCACCTTTCACCGCGCGCCCTCCGACCCGCCCGCCCGCGCCGCGCACCCTCGGTCCGCGCACCCTCCGAACCCGACACCTCCGCGCTGCGCCTGACCGCGGCCCCGCCGCGAGGCGAAATGGCCGTTGCTCCCGGCAGCAATCAGGCAATCCTTCCGGCATGCTCTCGCTCGCGGCCAACTCCTTGGCGATCCGGTCACTCGCCCCGGCGGAGCGAGCGGACCCGCGCCCGCCCCTGACCGCGGCCCGCCCATGAGCACCGCCGCCACACATCGCCCGCTGCCCCGCGCCCACCAGATCGCCGGCCTGCTCGGCTGGCTGACGCTCGCCTTGGTCGCGTCCGCGATCGGCGCAGTGGCCTCGATCCGCGCCGCCGCATTTTACCAGGAGCTCGCGCGCCCAAGCTGGGCGCCGCCCGGTCAGGTGTTTGGCCCGGTGTGGACCGCCCTCTACCTGATGATGGGCGTGGCCTCGTGGCTGGTCTGGGGCGAACGCGCCGCCCTCTCCCGGCGCGCGCTGGCGCTCTACGGGGTCCAGCTCGCCGTCAACGCCCTCTGGTCGTGGCTGTTCTTCGCCTGGCACCAGGGCCTCTGGGCCTTTGTGGACATCGTGGTGCTCTGGCTGCTGATCGTCGCGACGGTGGCCGCCTTCTGGCGCATCCGCCCCCTCGCCGGCGCCCTGCTGCTCCCCTACCTCCTCTGGGTCACCTTCGCGTCCTTCCTCGCGTTCACCGTCTGGCAGCTGAATCCGAAGCTGCTGGGGTAGGCCGCAACGCAGAAACCCGCGTGGGGCATCACGGGTCTCCATCAAGCGAGTGCAAAGCTTTGACTCCATTTGTCCGCCTCACGCGCGGGACCTCGGATGAAGCCACCACGTAACGACCAGCGTACACCATAGCGAAAAGTCACCCGGCGAAAGGACCCGGCCCGCTAACTCACCATACGACGTCGGGCCGCCGCAAACCCGGCTACCACAGTGGCGAGCATCAGCAGCGTGTCACCGGAGTCGGGCACCTGACCGCCTACGGGCGCATCGGGCAGGAAGGTGACGACCGCATTTTGCGTCGCCGGATCCCCGCCCCAGCCCCTGATGCTGAATCCAGCCCCGTTGCCGAGGGTCGGTTCGTAGGGCAGCCCTTGCACCGAGAGAATATCGATTTCAAAGTGATGGACCCCGGCTGTCAGATACCATTCGTTGGCGCGGCTGCCAATTTGCCAGCCATCAGCCCACGGACCCGGACCGATGGTGTTCCAGCCGCCGATGTCCTCCCAAAACGGCCTGCCGCCTACCACAAAAATCACATAATATCCCGTTGCAGAGACTGAAAAACTGCCGGTTACAGTCGCCGCAAAATCTGTCAGTCCGAACGAATTGCTCAGGGTCACAAACGAAGGCGAAGCAGTGTACGAGCCCACCGGGTCGGTAAAGGGCAACGCGGTCGACGGCGTGGTGCCAAATCCGCTGTAAATCGTAACCGTGGCCGCGCGGACGGGAAGAAAGGCGACAAGAGCCGCCGAAACTATTGCGATTTTTAGAATTGTTTTCATCGGAAGGAAAAACCGGAGATCAAGTCAAGCCCCGCGGTAATGCACCCTCCGTACCCAACCCACTACGCATTCATATGGATTATATCCTCATCAATTATTTACACCCAAAATAATTCATTCCTTTCGTCAGCGCCTGGCTCTGCCATCAACCAAACTGCAAATCGGCATGTTTTTCGTCGAAAAATTTTACACCCCGCCGCCAATCCATACTACATGAAGTGGAATTTTCATGCCGGAAAAATCCACGAAAACAAACGATCGCGCCCAGATCCTCAATAACCTGCCGGGCCCGCCCCGGTTCATCCGGCAACCAACCAGGACTCCATACGCGCCTACATCGCCTTCCGACCCCGGGTCGTCGGCGGGAGTGCGCAACGTCGCAAAACATTACATGCTTCATCGCACCCCCTTAATTTAACGTCGCCGACTATTTTCTCAACAGACATGGGGTCATACGGCTAAATTCACCACACGCGACATGGCATATAAATCGCTCGCGATATGCCACCCCTCTTCTTACACTATGCCAAGACTCTACCTCCACAGGACCATCGTCAGCATGGCTCTTTGTTCGGCCCTCCGTGGATACGGTCAACTGGTCCACTACGGAGACATCCTCGTCACCACCATCGATGGTTCGACCAATACCCATGCCGGCTCCGCCTTGTATGCGGTCAACTCAACGACGGGAGAGCGTCGGATCGTATCGGGAGCGGGCGTCGGCACCGGCGCAAATTTCGCAAATCCCACCAACGTCGTCACCAGCAGCGACGGCGCGATCTATGTATTCGATCAGTCGGGCGGGCCGGTCTACCAGATTGACCCACTGACTGGCAACCGGACGATGATCGACGTAACCGCAGGGGAACCGGAGGGGTGGGCCCAAACCGGCGTCGCCGCAATCGATGCGCAGGGAAGGATCCTATTTCCCTCCGTCCAGATGACGTTGAACGGCGGAAATTCCACCGAATACAAGGGGGTCGTCCGCCTGACCCCACTCTCGGGGGTTTCCGAAATCGTCTCGGGCAAGGCTGAAGATGGCCTCGGGGGAATTTATGTCCGCGGGTCCGGGGCCGAATTTATCGGCCCCACCGCCGTGGCGTTTTCGGCCAGCGGAAGCCTGCTCGCGATCGACAAGAACCTGCATGCCTTGGTGCAAATCGATCCGGCGACCGGAAACCGAACGATCTTGTCCCAGGAAGGGGATGGAAAAGGCCCCGGACTGGCCGGAAACGAGAGCGATCTGGATATTCGCGGAAACGAGGCGTTTATCACGAGTTTCACCGGTTATATCTACAAGGCAGACCTGACCACAGGAGAACGATCGCTGTGGCTGGGGCCATATTTTTCACCCTTTGTGCCCTACGCAGGTCTTTCCCTCTGCCCGGACGGAACGGCGATCATCGCCACGCGAAGCGGTCTGGTGCATGTATCGGCCGACGCTTTGGAAATGACACCTCTTTCCGGCTCCCCCTACGGAGTCCACGAGTATGGATCTGGAGACGCCTTCACCGGTCACATCACGAGCATTGCAAGGTATGGCCCTACGACCTCAGTCCCAGAACCAGCCTCCTCATTCTATGCATTTGCCGTTGCCAGTGTTTTGATTGCGTTCCGTTTTCTGTCAAAAAAGATAGCAGGTTGCGCGGCTTGATCCGGCGCGCCCTCCTGAGCTCGGCGCGCCGCCATCGCGCTTAGTCTCGCCACCCACCGCCCGTTCCGCCGTGCTGGCGCGATGCGCATCGTGATGCTGCTGCTGTTTTCGTCACTCCTCGCTGCGACCGCAGGAGGGTGGGCGGGCGCGGCGGACGAGCCCGCGTCGCCCGCCCCTGCTCCCCCGCCGCCGGCCTTCGCGCAGCCGATCCCCGAGCTGCGCCTGACCAACGGCACGATCTTCCGCCGCGTGACCGTCGTGCGCTACGAGCGCAACACCGTCCTCCTGCAGTCCGCCGGCGGCCTCGGTTCGCTGCCGTACTCCTACATCCCCCAACCGCTGCGCGCGCAGATGCTCGCCGAGCGCGACCGCGCCATCGCCGCGCTCGTGGCCGCCTCCGCTCCACCCGCCCCGACCTCGCGCACGGTCACCGGCGCGGCGTTCCTCGGCGTGGGCTCCGGCCTCGGCCTGCGCCTCCGGTTCTCCGGGATCGCCATCACCGCCTATCCGCTCGCCGAGGCCGAGGCGGCCCTGAACGCGAAGCCGCCCGGCCCGCTCCCTGACCCCCTCGCCACCACCACCGCGGGCGACGAGGGCCAGTGGACCCTGGACCTGCCGCTCAACACCCCGTTTCTCATCCACGCCAAGGCCGGCTACCGTCCCGACAAGAGCCCGCGGATGATCGACCTCGAATGGCGCATCAAATCCACCGACCTCGAGGAGGGCGAAACCGTCACGTTGAACGAGTCCACCGCCGTGCCCGACGACACGCCCCCGCCGCCGACGCGTGCGCAGCCCCAGCCGCCGACCGACAAAAAGAAGCGGAAATGAGACCTGGGCGGCCACGGGCCGCGGAGGGAAACCTCCCGCGCCGGCCCACCGGCCCTCAACCCTCGGCCAAGCCCGCTTCGCTCCGCGCCGCCGTGGCGCGCCGGTATTCGCCGCGACGGCCGAGCCGGGCGATCAGGTCGGAAAAGTCCGGATGCGCGCGCGCCTCGGCCCACACCGGCGACCAATAGAGAAACGGCAGCATGATCGGGGGCGCCGACGCGACCGCCCCGATCGCCTCGGCCGGCCGGCCGGCGGCCGCGAGGATGAACCCGCGCAGATAGTTCCCCTCCGCCAGCCGCGCGAGCCGCTCGGCCGCGTAGACGGCGGCCTCCTCCCGCGCTCCGCACTGCTGCAGCACAAAGATCGCGTCGGCATCCGAGGTCCGCCGGTAGGGCGCATCCGGCGCCAGGTGGCGGACGGTGCGGGCCGCGGCGAGGGCCTCCTCCGTCCGGCCGAGGGCCCACAGGATCACCGCCCGTTGCGAGAGATTGCCGACAAACACGTCGGGCCGCAGCGCCGCCGCCCGCTCGCTCATTTCGAGGGCCTCCTCCCACCGGCCGGCCAGCGCGAGCATCGCCGCGTAGCGGTCGAGGTTGATGAAGGCCAGCGGATCGAGCGCGATGGCGCGGGCGTACTCCTCCAGCGCGCGGCCGATCTGGCCGGCCCCGCAGAGGGTCCACGCGTAAAACTGGTAGCCGGTGGCGTAGCTGGGATTGGCGGCGAAGGCCCGGGGAAACTCCCGCAGGCCTTCCGCCAGCCGTCCCCCATGGAAGAGCGCGAAACCGAGCGTGGCGTGCGGTTCGCAGAGGGTCGCATCGAGTTCGAGGGCCCGGCGGGCCGAGCGGCGGGCCTGCGCGAGGTCGTCGTCGGCGCTGGGTTCGCCGTCGGCCAGCCGGTACATGGCCCGGACCACGCCGACATCGGCGAGGCCCGCGTGCGCGGGGGCATGGTCCGGCATGAGCGCGATCGCCCGCGCGAAGGCCCGGTCGGCCCGCGCCAGGCCGTCGGCCGTGCGCAGCCCCCAGTAGTGGCGGCCCTCGATCGCGAGCCGGTGGGCCTCGGGGTGCACCGGCGGCGCGGGCGGGCGGCCCCGCGGGAGCTTGAGCTGGAGGTGGCCCGCGATCAGCCGGGCCATCTCGGATTGCGCGCCGAGGATGTCCCCGACCTCGCGGTCAAACGTGGCGGACCAGACCTGGACGCCGTCGTGCGCGTCGCTCAGGCGGACGGCGATCCGTACCCGGCCCGCGCTCCCGCGCACGCTGCCCTCGACGACAAAATCGACCCCCAGCGCGTGTGCAATCTCGCCCACGGGGACCTTGCGGCCCTTGAACGAAAACGCGGAGGTGCGCGCCGCGACGCGCAGGCCCGGCACCTTCGCGAGCGCGTCGAGCAGCTCCTCGCTCACCCCGT
Source organism: Verrucomicrobiota bacterium (assembly GCA_026398065.1). Lineage (GTDB taxonomy): Bacteria > Verrucomicrobiota > Verrucomicrobiia > Opitutales > Opitutaceae > GAS368. Next base: position 13,301 of record JAPLTR010000539.1, read on the forward strand.
CGCAAAAGATCTCCTGCCGCCGGTCGCCGCCCAGGTTGTCGAAGGGCAGCACCGCCACGGCCCGCTCCGGCCGGCCCCGTCGGCGCGCCGCCCGGGCCGCGAGCCGCCACGCCTCCAGCCGGGTGCGGAGCGCGGGCCAGTGCCGGCTCTTGAGCTCGACCGCCGGAGCCGTCTCGCGGAGAAAGCCGACCCGCATCGTGCGGTCCGGTCCCCGCTCGACCCGGCCGATCTGCGCGAGGTTGAGCAACAGGCCGCGGTGCACGCGCACAAACTGCGCCTCCGGCAGCAGGGCCGCCCACTGCCGCATCGTGCGCCGCACGAGCAGCCGCTCGCCGCCCACGAGCGTGACCTGGGTGTAGTTCTCGCAGGAGGTGACGGCCTGGATCTCCTCCGGCGAAAAACGGTCGGCGTCCCGTCCGCCATCGGCCGCAGGGGCACGCGCAGACACACGGGAGGAGGGGAAAGACGGTAACGACATGGCTGGCCGGAGGCTGCACCGGCGAAAGCAAAGATCGCGCCGCGCCGGGGCGATGAAATTTTGCACGTTTCGTCACAAAATCGGCCGTTTCGTCACCGCGTCCTCGCACCGACCGCAACTGCGGGCGACGGTCGCGCGCAGGTTTGGCTGGCGGCCGATCCACCTCGGATTCCGTCGCGAAACCGCTGTCCCGCTTCTTCTCACCACTGCCCGTCGCTCCCTCCGTCCCATGACCATGAAACTCGTCCCCTCCCGCCTGCTGGCCGGCCTGATTCTGCTGGCCGCCGCCCTCGGCCTCAGCGCCCCCGCCGCCAGCGCCGGCACCATCGTCACCTACACCTTTAGCGGCGTCACCCTCCTCGGCGGCGGTGGCGTCACCGGCTCGTTTGTCTATGACGACACCCTCCATACCATCACCGGGGCAAACCTGGTGACCGCCGGCAACGGCTCGGGCGTGGAGGCCAACGTCTTCAAGTTCTACGAGACCACCATTCACTATGCAGGCGGCGACCAGCTCCTCATCTCGAACACCGCCTCCCATGTGGAGCACATCGTCTTCGCGGGCGTGGGCCTGCAGATGGGCGAGGTCGGCACCTACGCGATCGGGACCAGCGGTCAGATCGGCTCCTATATTTACCAAACCACGCCCACCGTTTACGGCAATATCACCGGCGGCTCCATCATCGGGGTGCGGACCACGGTGCCCGAGAGCGCCTCGACCCTGGCCCTGGCTGGCCTCGCCGTGATCGGCCTCGTGGCCGTCCAGCGCCGCCGCGCCCTCGCCTGAGCCGCGCGGCTCCGTCCCGCAGCGCTTCCTCCTCGGCGCCGGATCGCTTCCGGCGCCTTTTTTGCGCCCCGCCGCCGGCCCGGCCTCGCCCGTGGACGTATGACATCCTTTGTGACGCCCGGCGGGAAATTAGTTTTGATCGGCGTCCGGTGGCTTGCAGGGTTTTTAGGCGAGTTCCCCAACTCCGTCACACTCCCATGTCCCCCGTTTCCCTTCCGGCCTCGTGCCTCCGTTTCTCGTCGGGTTTTTCGCTCTTCAGCCAAAGCCGTCTTTCCCTCCTCTTGCTGGCCGTGGTGGGCTTCGTCGCGCCGCGGGCGCAGGCGACGCTGATCGACGGGCTCTCGATCACCATCACCTCCAGTTTCAACGGCGGGCCGGTCGATTCGCGCGTCGTCACGCTCAACCGCACCGCCGGCAATCCCGAGGTGGTCGATGCGGGCGGCTTCGGCTGGATGATCCCGGGCGACTCCATCGACATCAGCGGGAGCGGCCTCAACGACCGCTTCGAAATCTACCTCCACCCGAACCATTCGTCGCTGGGAGCATCGCCGCAGGCCCCCCTGTTCACCGACACGGACTATTTCGATTTCACGTTCACGCTGCCCACCAGCTGGTCGTTCAATGCCGGCGCCATCGTCTCCGCCATCTCGACCCAGGGCTCCGCCACCCTGGTCGACAATGTGATGACCATGCACGTTTACGATTTCGGCCAGATGACGGGCGGCTCGGCGGCCTTCGAAGGCAAGTTTACGATCATCGCCGCCACGTCCCAGACCGCAGCGGGCGTGCCCGACCCCGCCTCCACCGCCGGGCTGCTTGCCGGCGCCGCGGCGCTCGGCCTGCTCGCCCACCGGCGCACGCGCCGCGCGAGCTTCGCGCGCTGAGCGGACCGCCGCCGGCGGGCGGCCTTTGCGTTCTGGCCGGTTCGGCGCATGGTGGAAATCATGCGACTTCGACCCGTTCCCGCCCTCCTCACGCTCGGTGCGCTCCTGGTCGCGGGCTGCACCTCCGCTCCCCGGCCCGCGCCCGCGACGGTGGCCCACGTCGATTTGGAGCGGTATTCAGGCCGCTGGTACGTGATCAGCCACGTTCCCTATTTCCTGGAGAAGGGCAAAGTCGCCACCTACGACGCCTATGCCCGGCGGCCGGACGGCAAGCTCACCAACGACTTCACGTTCCGCAAAGGGAGCTTCGACGCCCGGGAAAACACCTGGCACGGCACCGCCGAGGTCGTCGACCCCACGACCAACGCCACGTGGAAGGTCCGCTTCATCTGGCCGCTGTCCGCCACCTACAAGGTCTTCGCCCTCGACCCCGACTATCGCTGGGCCGTCGTCGGCAACGGCGACGCCTCGCTCCTCTGGGTGCTCGCCCGCGAGCGCCAGCTCGACCCCGCCGTCTACGAGCGCGCCCTCGCCGAAGTCCGCGCCAAGGGCATCGCCACCGACCCCCTCGCGCGCGTGCCCCAGCCGGCGAACTGACGCAACACCCCCGCCCCGCTTCATCGCGAGGTCCCTCACTCCGGCCACCGCGTCCTCACCCGCCCGCCAGCCGCGTGCGTTCCTCCGCCGTTGCCTGCTTCAGGCGCACGTGCAGGAGCACCCCGGCACCGTGGCACAGAAACGCCGCAATATAGAGCCAGCCGTAGGGCGCCACCGTGACGGCGCCCCAGAAGCCCGCCATCGTGACCGCCGTCACCCCAAGCAGGGCCAGCCCCGCCCGCACGCGTTCGTCGGTGATCGCCCGCAGTTGCGCCAGCCACAGCAGGCCGAGGGAGATCAGGACCGAGAGCATGCCAATCTCCACCCCCGCCCACGACCAGGTGCGATATGGGTAAATCCCGCTGGCCCGCCAAAGGTGCAACAGCAAGGCGCCCGCCATCGTCAGCGTGCCGACCATCCCGAGGCGGAACAGCTCCCGTCGTTGGGCGGCCAGTTCGCGTTCCCCGGGCGCACGTACCCAGCCCGAGACGAGTACACAGAGCCCGACCAGTCCCGCCGTGACCAGGGCCAGATATCCCGCCAGAAGGACCACGTTCGCGACTGCCGCCAGCAGGTCCAGCATGCCACCGCGCATCATCATCCCCATCAGCCCGACCAGGATCAGCAGCGCCGCCGCCGCGATCGCATAGATCACCAGCGCCGGCCGCCAGATCCCGAGCCAGCCCGTCTCGACGCGCGCAAACTCCCGCGCCAGCGCCCGCGGCGCCCCGAGCCGCGCCACACCCTGCGCAAACGCGTCGTCCGCCGACCGGCCGCGCCGGATCTGCCCGTCGATATGGTCGCGCAAATGCTCTTCGAGCTCGCGCACCGTTTCCTCCTGCCCCGGCAGCGCCGCGCTCAGCCGCGCCCGCCACGCCGCGATTTTGTGTTCAAGGTCCTGCATGGTGTTTTCTCCGCTTTGGGCGCAGGTTGAGTGACTCGCCGACCGCTGCGCCCCAGGGTCGGCCAGATTCTATATAATTTATATAATTAACCAGTCCGTCAGGCTCCGCGTTCACCCGCTGGCCAGCCTTGGGCCTTCATCCGCGACCCCGCGTTTCGAACGCACGTGCAGCAGCGCCACGGCACCGTGGCCTGCAGTCGCCGCGAGGCACAACCACGCGACCGGCACCTCCCGGGCCAGTGCGCCGAAAGCCAGCCAACTGGCCCCCACCGCGGTCGCGCCCAGCACGCTGACGATCACTCTGGTGCGCTCATGGGCGAGGCCCCGCCATTGCACGAGCCACAGCAGCCCCATGGCGACCGCCACCGCCACCACGCCGATTTCCACCGGAGTCCCCGACCACAGCCGGTAGGAGGACATCAGGCTCGCCTGACCAAACATGAGCAACAAGGCGAGGGGCACGAAGACCCCCGCCACCATCGCCAGCCGCCGCAGCTCGCGCCGCTGCGCCGCCAGTTCACGCTCGCCGAGCGGGCGCCGCCATCCCGAGACGAGGACACACAGCCCCACCATCCCGGCAGCGACCGTCACCAGGTAGCCAATGGCAAGGGTGAGGCAGAAAAAGAGCGGGAAGAGCCCCATCCTTTCATCCGAATAATACGAGATCGCCAGTCCCACCATGAGCACAAACACCACCGCCGCGACCGCGTAGATCACCAGCGCGGGCCGCCAGATCCCGAGCCAGCCCGTCTCGACGCGCCCAAACTCCCGCGCCAGCGCCCGCGGCGCCCCGAGCCTGGCCACGCCCTGCGCAAACGCGTCGTCCGCCGACCGGCCACCCCGGATCTGCCCGTCGATGTTGTCGCGCAAATGTTCCTCCAGCTCGCGCACCGTTTCCTCCTGCCCGGGCAGCGCCGCGCTCAGCCGCGCCCGCCACGCCGCGATTTTTTGTTCAAGGTTTTGCATGGTGATGTCTCCACTGATGGCGCGAGTTAAGGTGTTCCGTCGACCCCTGCGCCCCGCGGTCGGCCGGTTGTTTTTTTTAAACGGTCGCTCTTCGCCCTCA